>JAUXHM010000029.1 GCA_030621535.1 Candidatus Methanophagales archaeon
CCTTGTTTGTGTTCTATTTCTTTTGGTAAAGCTTTTCTTTCTAAGAAAAGGGTTTTTATCGCTTTTGAATTTTCAATTATAAAATTAACCACCGTTCCAACCAAAAGATTAATTTCAGACTATTTTTGAACAAGGCATTCCCTTGATGAGCGGACACCTGAGAAGTTTAATGGTAAAGAAAAATAAACCACCTGTTCTATGTAACAAAAGACGTAAATAGAGAATATGGCAGAAACGAAAACACAGCTAGAAATTGAAGATTGGATTCGGCGTGAATGGCTCTTTGGTAAGTTCCGTCAACGTTTCATAAAACATAATATTCGATTAACATCTGGAGGTAGGTTTGAATTTGACGCAGTGAGCGCAGATGAGTCCATAGTCACATGCATATCGACAAGCGGACTTACTACCTCTGGCGGCAAACCTGGCTCAGGAAAGAAACATAAAATTAGAAGTGATCTATTTTTTCTCCTTCTGACACCAAATAGCAAGCAACGTCTTATGGTATTCACAGAACAGGATATGCATGAGTTCTGGTTGAAAGAACAAGAAAATGGTCGAGTCCCAAGAGGCGTCCAATTTTTGATTGCAGACATTCCGATGGAATTAAGAGAAAAGTTATCGCGTGCGAAGGCGAAGTCAGCAGAAGAGGTTTCAGGCAAGAGATAGGGACCAAACAATTCACTCCAACGGATGGCTAATAGCCACCGCTGATTTTTGACATGGATGCCCTCGCTGAGGGTATTCTTGCTTGAACCATAGTCACCGAGATAAAGCCCTGCCCTCGGCCGGACTATCCGCTCGTACCTGGCCAACTATATATCTGTGTGCTCTTCATCGCTCAAAATATCCCTCTACATTTTTATAATCAAACTCCCCCTTTTCCTCAAGCACGTTCCGTATGAAGTTAAACAGTTTCATCCGCGTGTCCAGCGATATGCTTGGATACCATACAGGCGAAGCAACTACAAGCCCGCGGAACGCATAAAACGGCTGTATTACCTCCAGTAACTCGTAATCACCCGTCTTTTCAAGATACACATCAAAAAACAAGTCATATAACTTCTTAAACCCTCGGTCAATCGCATTGCCCTCTGTCTTGAGCAGCCCGAAGAAGAGATAATTTATGGTCATCGCGGAGACGTCGTCAGCGGCTTCGCCGTATTCTCCACGGCTCCTGTCAAGCACGGTAAAATCGGTCCCTTTACGGAACATCACGTTCCAAGGATGGAAATCGCCATGAACCATGCACAACCTTTCTGTTCTCTTCTTTAGTTTCCATCTCCAGTCTATACTGAGCTTCTCTATATCCCTGAGCTCTTCGCCTGTTATGAACCCATTTCGAGGCGGATAACTGTCCGTGAGCCCGAATATACACTCGCTATGCCCCACTAATTCCCTTATCCTTCGCACATAAAGTTGCGCATCGTCTCTTTTGACCGCGTGAATATCCGCCAAATAGGCAGCCAGAGCAGATGCCCTTTCCTCATCCTCTCCTCTCACTTCCCCACCGCCCCTCAGCCTATCCAGGTCTTTAACGTATTCTGCGCCTTCTACTTTATCGCATGTAATGAAATATTCCTCCGCATCACTCGCGGATTCCATCCTCCCGTCCCGCGTAAAGTAACCGACATCGAGCGATTTTACGTGTTTCGGCAGCGTATTAAAGGCATGGTGCTGCCATATCAGTATTTGCGCACGGTCAGCGAAATGGTCATGCCCAAATCCATCCCCCCGCATCGATGAGATAACCACTTCTTTTATTTCTTCTGCGCCGCCCGTCTGAAACTTCACGAAATACGGTTTGCCATATCCAAACCCTTTTATTTCTCCTAAATCTTCCTTTTGTTCTTGCGACTCCAATCCCAACTCCTTTACACTCAGTACTCGCAACGGCGTTTCATACTTAGTCTCCAAATATTGCTTTATTTTTTCGTTCATCGTCCCTCCTTTCTGCATATAGCCTGTCGGTGCAGGCAAGGCAAGCGCTCCAGTAGAAACATACCTGAAACAATACTTTTATTATACCCTATTACCTTCACATTCTTATTGAAATTATTATACAAAGATAAAATATAAAAAGTGGGGTAGAGAGAAGATATGGAAAACCTGTTTGATGGCCTGATGGGCGATGGCAAGATATTTACAAGCCGCGAGGTGCTTCGCCCTACCTATGTCCCTGAGAATTTACCGCATCGGAAGAAGCAGATAATAGGTTTAGCGGATACGTTATCACCCGCGTTAAAAGGGGGAACACCTTCTAATATTGTGATATATGGTAAGACTGGAACAGGTAAGACCGCTACGGTGAAACATGTAAGCAAGGAATTAGAAGAGATGGCAGGGAAAAGGGGCAGCAAATGTATCATGCTATATATCAACTGTGAGGTATTTGATACGCAGTATCGGATTTTTGCTTATCTTGCACGGGCATTTAATCAGCAAATTCCGATGATCGGATGGCCGATGGATATGATGTATTCAGAGTTCAAGACCGCGGTAGATACGGAAGATAGATGCGTAATTGTGGTATTGGACGAGGTGGACAGGTTAGCAGGCAAAGGAGAGGGGGCTTTATATAATCTCTCAAGGATAAACAGCGAGCTAAATCACGCAAAAATAAGCATGATCGGCATCTCAAATGACCTGACCTTTACTGACCTATTAGACCAAAGAGTGAGGTCGTCGTTAGGTGAGGAAGAAATAATATTTCCGCCTTACAATGCGAACCAGTTACAGGATATTCTAGGTGAACGGGCGGAAATAGCGTTCAACGAATCGGCGTTAGATGGCTCGGTGATACCGCTTTGCGCGGCTTTCGCTGCTCAGGAGCACGGTGATGCGCGGCGTGCTCTTGACCTGCTACGTGTATCAGGGGAAATTGCAGAACGCACGGGGTCCGAGCGGGTAACGGAAGAGCATGTGCGGCTCGCAGGTAAAAAGATAGAAGCGAATAGAATAGTTGAAGTGGTAAAAACGCTGCCGCTACAGTCAAAAATCGTGTTAAGTGGTGTGCTCCAGCTACACCGGGAAAAGAACAAAAGCCGCTTCTCCAGCGGCGAAGTATATAATATGTACCGGAAATTGTGTGGACATCTGGGCATGGAGGCGTTAACGCAGCGGCGTGTTACCGATTTGGTCTCGGAACTGGACATTTTAGGATTGATAAATGCCGCGATAGTGAACAGGGGCAGATATGGTCGTACAAAGGAGATTTCACTGAGTGTGCCAGTCGATAGTGTACAGCCTGTCCTGTTTGAAGACTATAAGCTAAAAGTAATATCTAATATCAAAGTAAAAGCGCAGATGACATTGTAGGTTTAGGGAGGATGAAAGATGAGCAAGGAAAAAAAAGAAGAAAAACAAAAGGCAAAAGAAAAGGCAAATATGCCAGTGTACGTTAAATTCGAGGTACCGGAGGAATTACAAAGTACGTCGTTAGAGGCATTGGATCTGGCAAGGACTACGGGTAGCGTAAAGAAGGGGACAAATGAAACCACAAAAATCATAGAAAGGGGAATGGCAAAGTTAGTGCTGATTGGTGAGGATGTTACGCCAGAGGAGATATTAATGCATCTTCCACCGTTATGTGAAGAGAAAGGTGCTCCTTACGTGTATATAAAAAGCCAGCGTGATTTAGGCGCTGCTTGTGGTATAAATAAAGGTTGTGCCTCTGCTGTCATCGTTGACCCCGGGAAAGCAGAAGAAGCGATTGAGGGGATTATAGCGGAGCTGGAGAAACTAAAGGGGTAATGTTGTACTCTAAATAGGGGACGATAATTATAATGAGCGAAGAGAGGGGAACACCGGCAGAGGTAATAGAAATAGTGGGCAGGACGGGAATGCATGGCGAATCCACGCAGATAAAGTGTAAGATACAGGAAGGGAGGAATAAAGGGCGAATTATAACGAGGAATTGCAGGGGACCTATAAAAACAGGCGACGTTATTGTGCTGCTGGAGACAGATAGAGAAGTGAGGAAATTATTTAGGAGGTAATTTTAGATGGAGAAGAAATGCTCTTTTTGTGATTTGCCAATAGAGCTGGGTCGTGGGAAGATGTATGTAAAGCGTGATGGAACAGTTTTTTATTTCTGCAGTTCTAAGTGCGAACGCAATATGATAAGACTGGGAAGAAAAAGAAGGAAGGTGAAATGGGCGGCGGCAACTACGAAATCAAAGGCTAAAGAGAGCTAAGCGAAAATCTTCTCTTTTAGCATTTTTATATGTTCAACCGCTTCTCCTCCTACGTCTAATGGTGCTTTACCCTCCATATCTGCTTTTATCAATGCCCGTTCATAAGGGATAATACCCAGCAGAGGAATCCCTATCTCATCTAATTTAGTTTCTATCTTTTTCGCCATCTCGGGATCCATAACTTTGTTTATCACTGCCGCTATGTTGTGTATGCCTATATCCTCACCGAGCTTCTTTATTCTGCTTACGGTCTCCACCGACCTCATCCCGGGTTCTACCACGGTGAGCATCAAGTCAACCCCTTTTGCAGTTCCTCTGCCTAAATGCTCTATTCCCGCTTCCATGTCCATTATAACCGTATTTTCTTTGAATAGGATATGCTGCAGCAAAGACCGAAGGAAGGCACTCTCGGGACAAACACAGCCACTGCCACCCTTCTCTATCGTTCCCATTACCAGCAGCGTTACACCATCAGGTCCTTCTGCACCGTATTTCGTGATTATGTCATCTACTTTTGGATTCAGTTTGTAGATGCCCGTCCCGGAATAAGCACCCGTGCGCTCAAAAATCAGGTCTTTTAACGCGGATATAGGTGTAGGATTCTCTTTTATGCCTAATGTAAATTTCAAGTTCATCGCAGGGTCGGCATCTACGGCAATTACGGGATGCCCTTCTCTCGCAAGGAGACGGGCAAGCGTACCTGCAATGGTCGTTTTGCCCACACCGCCTTTTCCTGCAACTGCTATTTTTACTTTTGTTCCTGTTCTCTCCATGTGACTTCCACCTCGTCAGGTCGGTAATTAGGCTTAACCGCGGATTTATCAATCGGCGTTGTATCGCCTGTTTTGTAGTGAAGCAGACCGAGATAAGCGATCATTGTGCCGTTATCCTTTAAATATTTAGTTTCAGGAACGTAAAATTTTGCTTCTCGGTCGTGGCACATCGTTTGCAGCATTTGCTGTAATCTCCGGTTCGCACCTACGCCGCCAGCTAACAGCATCTCATCTTTACCGAGATGTGCCATTGCTCGCTCGGTTACTTCAGTGAGCATAGCAAAAGCCGTCTCCTGAAAGGAATAGCAGACATCCTCGGTTTTATGACGATGTACATTTATAGCGTCCTTAGCAGCAGTGGTGAGCCCGGAAAAAGACAAATCCATTCCCTTTATTACATACGGCATATAAACGTATTCGGTGCCTTTGTAAGCCAGCTCTTCTATCTTTGGGCCTCCGGGATGGCTCAGCCCTAAATAGCGAGCGAACTTGTCCAATGCATTCCCTACGCCTATATCCAGCGTTTCTCCCAGGATGCGATACTTGCCGGCACGGTATGCAAGAACTTGAGAGTTAGCTCCACTTACGTACAACACCACCGGGTCTTTCGTTTCGCATCGCCATCTGCCGATTTCTATATGGGCGATGCAGTGATTAACGCCAACAAGAGGTATTTTTAAAGATATAGCGAGCGCTCTCGCTGCCGTAGCTACTGTTCTGAGACAGGGACCCATACCCGGGCCCTGCGAGAATGCGATTGCATCTATGCTATCCAGCGAAAAACCTCTTTCCTCTGCCTCTGCGCCTCTAAAAACACGCGAGACGACATTTTTTATTTCAGATGCGTGATGCTGCGCAGCTTCTCTTGGATGAATACCGCCGTGTAAAGGTTTATAAGTTGATTCCGCCTCACATATTGTCTTCGCTTCGCTGACCAGTGCAGCGCTGAGGTTCCATGCCGTTCCTTCGAGGCCTAAGATGAGTGTCATAAAACTTTTACCATCAAACTTTCTTTTCCAAAGAAAGTTTGATCAAAGAAACTTATATTTTTAGTAAAGATTTTTGCTTGCAAAAAAGTATTTTGTAAAAAGAAAAAGTGTTACGAAAGAAAGTGATAGTGGACACGAATGCGCTGCTCATACCCGGTGAATTTGGCGTTGACATATTTGAAGAGCTAGAGAGATTAGGCTATGAACATATAATCGTGCCGGAAGCGGTCTTGAGTGAACTGGATAGGCTCAGACAAAGACCTGATTTGAAAGGCAAAGAGAAAAGAGCAGCGAAGATTGGGTATTCTTTGGTGCTTAAATATGTGCATGAAGAGCATGATGGATGCATGGTAACGATAAATAAGGAAGAGGATGAGGAAGAATCGGAGGGGCGAAAAAGAGATGTTGACGAGCTAATCGTAAAACTGGCATTGAAGCTTAAAGCAGCAGTACTCACGAGCGATGAGCCGTTGAGGAGGAAATTATCGGAAGCTGGAGTAGCAACCGTGTATTTAAGAGGGAAGAGCAGATTGGAGGAAAAATGAAACTGTTTCGTAAACTTATTTCGTTGGACGAAGCATTAAAAGCGGTTTTAGCCTATGCGAAGCCCGCAGAAACAGAAGAAATCGGATTTGACGATGCGTTGAACCGCGTTTTAGCAGAAGACGTTTGCTCGCCGGCAGATAGTCCTCCTTTTGACCGTGCTGCGATGGATGGTTATGCAATCAGGGCAGAAGACTCTTTTGGCGCATCTCCAAATAACCCCGTGCTTTTGAAGCTAATAAAGAGCCAGAGTGAAAAAGGAAAAGAGAGCAGGGTAGAAGAAGTAGAAATAGGAGACGGTGAATGTTTCAGCATACAAACGGGAATGGCACTGCCAAAGGGCAGCAACGCAGTCGTCATGCTTGAATATACAAAGGAAAGAGGTAGCGAATTGGAAATTTTCAAACCCGTCACACCGGGTAAAAACGTTTCTTTCAAAGGAGAGGATGTAAAGAAGGGTGAGGTGGTGCTAAAAGAAGGGAAGCGGTTAAGAGCCCATGACGTCGGCATGCTCGCATCACTTTTCAAACGCTCGGTGAAGGTGTACAAACGGGCAAAGTTTGGGATAATGTCCACTGGGGATGAGCTGTTGAATCCCGAGGAAGCCGAGCCTTATGAAGGCGAAAAGAGAATAGCAGATGTAAATAGTTATGTGCTTGCGGGACTGACAGAGGCAATTGCAAGTTCATATAGAATAGGAATCGTGAGGGACAATTACGATAAGATAAAGACGGCAATAAGTGAGTCGTTAGCGGGGGATTCCGATTGCCATTGCGATGGCTTATTAATAAGTGGCGGGAGTTCGGTAGGCAAAAGGGATTTCATAGCCGATGCGGTAGAAGATTTAGGAGAACTCGTGTTTCAGGGTGTGGGTATTCGACCCGGCGAACCAACGGGTTTCGGTATCGTCAATGGCAAACCGGTATTTATTCTACCCGGTTATCCCGTAGCGGCAATATCTGCGTTTGAACTGCTCGTCCGACCTTTTTTGTATGCGGTGCATGGAGTGAGGGAAGAACGCAGGGGGTTTTTTGCAATAGCGCGTAAAAAAATCCCGTCGGCTGTTGGCAGAACCGATTTTGTGCGTGTAAGACTAGTTTGCAAGGAGAATGAAAATGAGTATTTTGTAGAACCGATAAGGGTGAGCGGCTCCGGCATATTATCCAGCATGACGAAGTCGGATGGTTTTGTAGTGATAGAAGAGAATAAGGAAGGTGTGGAGGCGGAAGAGAAGGTGGAAGTGGATGTGTGGGAGTGAAGGGATTTATTTATCACCGCCGAGAGCGCAGAGACCGCAGAGTTTCTTTTTTATTGTATATAAAGTATAACTTCTACATATTTAGGACGCAGATTTACATGGATTTACGCAGATTTATTTTAGTTTAACCGTGTTGATCCTTATCATCTGCGTTAATCTGCGTCCCTAATTTATTTGACGGTTTTTATTTTTATTCCGGGAGCATGATATTGAACTGGTCTTAAAGGCACATCAATATGGTGAAAAATTCTTATCAACGTATAGGGATTAGATTCTTTATAAGATGCCAAGTAAAGAGTTTAGAGTAGCGTCGGAGTTAGAAAAAACAGAAGTAATAGAAACAGCACGCAAAATAGTAAAAGAAGGACTTGGACCTATCTGCGACAACTGCATTGGCAGACAATTTGCAAAGATTTCCTCAGGGGTATCAAACGCTAAAAGAGGGCAAATACTGAAAGAAGCGCTGAGAACGAAATGGGATTTAGGCGAGGAAATAGAATTGCAAGGCAAATGCTGGGTGTGTAATGGCCTGTTTGAGAACTTGGATGAGTGGGTGCTAAAGGCACTGGAAGCGTTGGAGGAATACGAATTCGACTCGTTTCTCGTGGGTACAAAAGTAAGCGGGATGCTGCTGGAGAACGAGGAATTGATATGGGAAATTGCAGGAGCTTCTTACGCTGAGCCGTTAAAAGCGGAATTGAATAGAGAGATAGGAAAAAGAATAGAGCGAGAAACAGGAAAAACAGTGGATTTTGAGCGACCTGACCTTGTGGTACTACTGGATTTATGGACGGAAAAGGTGGAATTACAGGTGAACTCGGTTTTCATTTATGGCAGATACAGGAAGTTCGAGCGAGGAATACCACAAACAAGATGGTTATGCCGTGAGTGCCGGGGTAGAGGCTGTGAGAAGTGCAATTACACAGGCAAAATGTATCAAGAATCCGTGGAGGAACTGATAAGCGGCTCGATATTGGCGGAGTTCAAAGGTGAATACATGGTGCTGCATGGATGTGGGAGAGAGGACATAGATGCACGGATGCTCGGTTCAGGTCGCCCTTTTGTGGGTGAGATAAAGGAGCGGAGACGGAGAAAAGTGGATTTGCGGATGTTAGAAGATAAAGTAAAAGAAGAAAATGCGGGTAAACTGGAAGTAACAGGTCTTCAATACGTGAAACGAGAAATGGTAGCGCAGATAAAAAATGCGAAAGCGGATAAGACATACAGGGTCGGAGTGGGGATCAAACCAAATGTGCCTGAAAAGGATTTGGAGAATGCTTTAGATAAGTTAACCGGAGCTGTGATAGAACAGAGAACACCAACAAGAGTGTTACATAGAAGGGCGGACATGGTAAGGCGGAGGAAGGTACATAGTGCAAAATTGATATCGTTTGACGAGTCGGTTTTCTTTATGGAGATAAGATGTGATGGTGGTCTGTACATAAAGGAACTCGTATCGGGCGACGGAGGAAGAACGAAGCCGAATTTGAGCGAGTTGCTCGGAACCGAAGTTGAAGCGGAAGTGAAGGAGCTGGACGTGATGGATGTATGTTATATATAAATATATTTACACGGTTATGATCATTTATGTTTAATGAGGTAAAAGGGATAAAATGAACGCAAGAGAGAAGATATTCCTCGATGAGGAAGAAATCCCAAAGGAGTGGTACAACATACAGGCAGACATGCCTTCTCCGTTGGACCCTGTGTTAAATCCAGCGACGAAGGAGCCAATAACACCCGACGATTTAGCGGCTATTTTCCCCATGGGGCTGATAAAACAGGAAGTGAGCACGGAGCGGTGGATTCCTATACCGGAGGAAGTTCGA
>JAUXHM010000152.1 GCA_030621535.1 Candidatus Methanophagales archaeon
TCGACGTCTCTTTCCCCTGTTGCTATATCATCCTCCGTTATTTTACCAAATTTAGATATGGAAATCGCATGCAGGTCGTTTATTGCCGACCTCAAATCACCGTTTGCGTTTTCTATCAACGTGTGCAGTGCTTTATCTTCCACTTCTATGCCTTCAGCACGGCATATCCTTTTGAGCACTTTTCGAATAATCGTCCTCTCCTCTATTCGTTTGAACTCGATTACCTTGGAATTACGCTGCAACGCCTGCCCCATCTTACGTTTATCGTTGGCGATGAGGATTATTGGCTGCTGCGTTCGTTTCACTATATCCGTTATCGCCCTTTTACCCCCGCGGTCTTCGTTACCGTGCAGATTGTCCGCCTCATCCAGAATGATTAATCTCAGCCTCGGTCTCGATGTCCGCGTCTTGCCAAACGTATTGCTCGTAGAAGCCTGCCCCACTATTTTTTTTATTATTCCTGCACTTCTTTTGTCTGATGCGTTAAGTTCTATGACTTCCCAGCCGCGTTCCGAAGCAAGAGCATGTGCTGCTGAGGTCTTACCACAGCCTGGAGGTCCGTGAAGAATAACCGCTTTCTTCGATTTTGGGTTGCGGTTGTGAACACCCTCCGCCCATTTTTTTAGCTCTTCTATCGCTTCTTCATTGCCTACAACTGCTCGTAACGTCTTTGGTCGGTATTTCTCTGTCCATTCCTCGCTATTCCCTTGCATTATCAGCTATAAAATAAAATAATATGAAATAATAGAAAAAGTCTTATTTAAGGAGAAAGAGAACAGGTTATTAAGATGAACGACCGAGCGAACGAGGATAAAAAGAGAAGAAAAAAGGCAAATGCTGCCGAATCCGCTGTTTCTTTGATAAAAGACGGTATGGCAATCGGTCTTGGCTCGGGCTCAACGGCAGAAATTGCGGTAAGGAAAATAGGCGATAGAATAAAGGAAGAGGGATTTGAAATTTTGGGCGTTCCCACCTCCATTAGAACGGAAAAACTCGCAATAGAATGCGGTGTTCCTCTTACTACGCTCTCTGAGCACCCTGCCCTGGATATGTGCATAGATGGAGCAGACCAGGTAGATGCCCGCCTGAATTTAATCAAAGGTGGATGGGGGTCGCATACGAGGGAGAAAATTGTGTCTTACGCTACAAAAAAGCTTGTTATCTGCGTTGAAGAGGAGAAAATAGTGAAGCAGCTAAATATGCCTGTTCCTTTAGAGGTTTTACCGTACGCCGTGGAAATGGTGGAGATACAGCTAAAAAAACTGGGTGGAACGTGTGTTTTAAGAGCAGACAGAAACAAAGGAGGATATTTTATAACGGAGCACGAGAACCTGGTAATAGATGCCAATTTTGGCGTTATACGTAATCCCGAGGAGATGAGTGCTGCTCTTTCTTCTGTTGTCGGCTCCGTAGAACACGGGATATTCACGAATGCTACAGAGGTGCATGTGGGGAGTGAAAAGGCAGTCAACGTGTTGAAAAGAAAAAGGGTATAGTTTTATATGCTCATAAAAATACAATCCACATAAAGAAAAATGATCGTGCTGGTAAGTCCAAAGGATGTGGAAGAAGCGAAGGCAGTGATTCGAGGAAATGCGGATATCGTGGACGTAAAGAATCCGAAAGAGGGTTCGCTGGGTGCTAATTTCCCGTGGGTTATAAGGTCAATAAAGGAGCTGGTGGAACAAGAGGGAGGAGATGGGATGAAGCTAAGCGCCGCGATAGGGGATTTCGATTACAAGCCAGGGACTGGCTCTTTAGCCGCGTTAGGTGCTGCTACTTCGGGTGCAGAATACATAAAAGTCGGATTGCTAAAGATAAAAACGAAGGAAGAGGCAATAGATTTGCTTAGCGGGATTGTTAAAGCGGTAAAGGACTTCGACCCGACTAAGAAGGTCGTTTCTGCTTTTTATTCCGACTACAAGCGAATAAATTCGATTTCGCCTCTTGAAATCTCAGCGATAGGAGAAGCCGTGGATATAGACGTGGCAATGGTGGACACGGGAATAAAGGACGGAAAGACAACGCTGGAGTTTATGACTGAAAAGGAGCTTAAAACGTTCGTTTCCGAATCGAAAGCGCTTGGGCTGATGACTGCGCTTGCAGGGGCGCTCAAATTCGAGGATATTCCCGCGATAAAGCGAATAAACCCGGACATAATAGGCGTTAGGGGGATGGTGTGCGGTGGTAACCGAGAAGACGGGGTGAAAGAGGAATTAGTGAGGGATTTGAGAGCGCAGTTTGCATAGTTCTTTATCGGTCGGGCACAGTCGAATTTTATAGTGAAATTGCTAAATCCTTAAATTTCACCGCAGAGCACACAGAGAACGCAAAGGCATAAATTATGGACACAGATTAACGCAGATAGATGTTAAAAACCAATAATGTTAAACGTAAATAAGTCCGCATAAATCAGTGTCAGAAAACCTAAGCAATGATTAAAACAGTCTTAAAACTCTGCGTACTCTGCGCTCTCCGCGGTGATAAATCACTATATTTTTAGACAGTGCCTCTCACTTCACAGTTTCCTCACCTCATCAAGAAATGCAGGTCGGTTTTTAAATTCTGCTTTTAAATCTAAAAACCGCTTTTTCCACCCCGATTCATCTTTTAACAGATTAATGTAAATGTGTTTGACCTTAGCCAAATATCCTGCCGCAATGCGATAGGTATTTCTATTTCCACTCGGGATGTTTCTATAAGCGCTTTGCCAGTAATACTCTATTATCTTTTCTGGAAAATCCTCTTCCAGCTTAGCTGCGAATTCATCAAACTCATTTCTCATTCCCCATTGCATCTCGGGTGGATTTAAAATTGTATGCATGACTGCCTCTTTCATGTTTTTGTCCAAGCAGATTCGTAGATAGTCACAGATGTCTTTTTCTTGAACGTCTTTGAAT
>JAUXHM010000153.1 GCA_030621535.1 Candidatus Methanophagales archaeon
GTTCCCAAGCCCGTGGATGTAACCTCGCAACGAAAAGTAGATCTGGCACTGCTGTTCATCGCGCATGGGTCAGAGAAATGCGCATTCAAGACCCGGCGAAGTATAGAGGAATGCCTTGCAGATGAGATAATAAATGCGGCAAAAAACAAGAAATGCCATTCGATAAACAAAAAGGAGGAGAAAGAACGGATGGCAAGGGCAGCGAGGTAAAATTCGTGCGTCTCTGCCTCAGCAGCCCGCAATGAATTGAGATAGAATTTTATTTCAATCCTCACCTACGCTTCGTATTCCGTTTCGCAAACAGAGAAGGCAAATGGATTGCGTAAGAACCATTCTCTTTTATCCCCATTATTAGCTCCTTTTTCTCTAATAGCGCATCTAAATTGAGTTCATACACGCCCGGGCTCAAAATCCTTAAGCTCTCTATTCTCTCCTCTTCTTCCGGGGAGGGCATTTCCCCCTCTATTTTTATCCTGTCCACCAACTCGGCTGCGGTTATCTCTTCGCCTTCTTTTAGATACAGAAAAAGAGTCCCGCCACACTCAGGGCAGCCATGTAACATCTCTTTCGTTAGCTTTTCAAATTTCTTCCCGCATTTCAAACATTTATGCATCTTTCTTTTGATATTTGTGTAACTCTTTTATAACCACAGATTACACTGATTTACACAGATTCTTTTTTTTGTTTGCTTATTTTAGTTCTGTGTTAACCTCGTGTAATCTTGTGGTTTCAAATTGCAGAGATAATCGCACTTATCAGATCATTATCTTTCTTTATCGTGTGCATCGTATTCGCGGGTCCTATTACGGTAAGCCGTGTCTTTCTTCGCAGATTTAAAAACCCCCTTTTGGTTGGATACCCATTCATTTCTATTCCCGGGAAGTCTTCGTTTACTTCCGTCATTGTGAGTTCTATCAACTTCATCTGCTCCTCTGACGTCAGACCACCTTCCAGCACCACTATATTCCCGGACTTCACGCCATCTAACACAAATCGCAGCTTCTCCATCGAGCCCATCGAATTTATTTTATCTTCCGAGACCAGGTCCATCTTTACTTCCATTTTACCGGAACCTCCTTGCCATTTCCTCATACAATCTCTCCATGTTCTCCCCTTTCAATGCCGATATAGGAATGACGGGATGCTGAGGAAAAGCATTCATTATCCTCTCAGGAGCTGCATCTGCTAAGTCAACTTTATTTGCCGCGATAATAATGGGCGTGCCTCGTGCTTCCATATTACCGATGATTATCACGTTAGTTTGCGTATATGGGTCTTCCGTAGCGTCCATCAGGAGCACAACGCCGTCAATATCGTCGAGCCACTTTATCGCCTCTATAACACCTTCAGTCGCCTCTTTCGCCCTCCTTTTCGCCTCCTCCTCTTCCAATCCATAAGCCATAAAGTCATGAAAATCTATTTTTGTCGCTAATCCCGGTGTATCTACCACGTCCAGCTTCAACTTCCCTTTTGCTCTTTCTTTTCTTTCTTTTACCTTTGGCTCCGGGTCTGAACCGTGATTGGGATCGGGACTTTGCACCGATTTCGATTTCAGGTCTATCATTATGCCACTCCGCCTGACCGCTCTTCTCGTTTCGTGTGGCATGTCCGAGGCTGCACCTACATCCTCGTTCTCATCCACAAAAGTATGGATTATCCTATTCGCTAAAGTCGTTTTCCCCGCATTCGGCGGTCCATAGATGCCAATTTTCGGCGTTTTCCTCCTGAAAAAGAAAGCCATTAATAACCTTGATAAAATCCCTTTCCCTCTTTTCTTCGGCTTCATCTCTTCACTCCAGAATATGCGCTTATACACTTAAATTTAATATGTTTACTCTTTCATACATAATGTCTTTATTATCCTTAAATTTAAATATCCCCATAACGCATAATCAAGAACAGAAGCAGGAGACAATTGCGGGGAGTTCTGATTCTGATAGCGAGGACGAAAAATTGGTTGAAATAAAAAGAACAGAAGAGGTACTACGTGTGCGTATTCCCAAAAAAGGGAAGCGAGAAGTGTTAGCCATAGTCGAGAAGATGTTAGGCGGGAGAAGAGTGACCGTGCAGTGCATGGATGGAATCGAAAGAATGGCGCGAATACCGGGAAGATTAAAGCGGAGACAATGGGTAAAGATCGGTGATGTAGTAATAATAGTCCCTTGGGACTTTCAAGATGAAAAGGCAGAGCTCATTTATCGGTATAAAAGACCACAGGCGGAATGGTTAAGAAAGAAGGGTTATTTGTAGTGGAGAAATGGCTGAAAAGAGAGGAGAAGCCATTACCAAGAGGTAAAAAAAGGAAAAAGGATTATCGCGATAGAAAAACTGAGCTATACGTTCTTGACATCTCCACTTTAGAAACGCTGTATAAATTCTCAAAACGTGGGATAATAAAAGCATTGGGCGGTCCTGTAAGTAGAGGTAAGGAAGCAGTCATATTTCATGCGATAGGAGCAGAAGAGGAGGAACTGGCGATAAAGATGTACAAAATAAGCACCTCTAATTTCCATGTTATGCTGGATTATATTATCGGCGACCCCAGGTTTGAGAACATAAAGAGGGACCGCAGAAGCATCGTATTTGCATGGGCACGTAAAGAGTATAAGAATCTAAAAAGAGCTTTTGATGCCGGGGTCTGCGTTCCCGAGCCGATTGCGTATGATAAAAACGTATTGATAATGGAGTTTATAGGAAAAGAAGGGGTAGCGGCACCGAAATTGAAAGACGTTCCTGTAGAAGTGCTTGAGCTCGATTTTGACCTCGAAGAGCTCTTTTGGCGTATCATCTCTGAGATAAAGACACTGTATAATCGCGGGAGGTTGGTGCATGCAGACCTCAGTGAGTTCAACATATTGATGAAAGGATATG
>JAUXHM010000058.1 GCA_030621535.1 Candidatus Methanophagales archaeon
GAAGAAGTAAATTCCGCCTGGTTTAAGAAAGGGGGAACTCTTAGCGATAAGTCTGCTCGAAAAGAATTTGGACTTACACAGGAGGAAATTATTGAAGGCATTGAGGATGGCAAACTACACTACCGCATTAATAATGTATTTGGGAACCCATATTTGAGGCTGGTTCGGAGTGAAGTAGAAGTATTTGTAGATAAAAAATACGGTAGCAACTACCTTAAGAAGAAAAAAATCAAGAAAGAGTTGGCACAGACCAACAAAGAGTTAAAGAGGTTGAAAACCCAGGTGGCATCGCTCGAACAAAGAAAAGCAGAGCTGCTGGATAGTCTTGAGGAATGAATATGCCTAACCGATTCAAAATCGCAAAAAGTGGATATATACCTATAAGATAAAAGTATAAACAATTTAAGATAACAATAGAAGGAAAAATCGCGAAAAATGAAAGAGAAATACAAGCAAGTGTACCAATTTAAGATCGCGCTGAAGGGAATAAAACCGCCAATTTGGCGGCGAATACAAGTCCCGGAAACCTATACCTTCTGGGATTTACACGTCGCCATTCAAGACGCTATGGGCTGGATAGATTATCATCTGCATGAATTCGAGCTGGTAAATCCGTCAACTGGTTTAACGGTGAATATAGGAAGCCCTAATGAAGATTTTGGTGAAGAAGTTCTCCCAGATGGGGGACAAAAAATAGCTGACTATTTCTCTATGGAAAATCGAACGGCAGATTACGTATATGATTTCGGTGATAGTTGGGAGCACAAAATACAATTGGAAAAGATACTTCCCCGAGAAAAAGGTGTTCAGTATCCGATATGTATAAAAGGAAAAAGAGCATGTCCACCCGAAGACTGTGGGGGGATTTGGGGGTATGAGGAGCTTTTAGAAATCATACGAAATCCCGAGCATGAGGAGCATGAAGAAATGTTGGAGTGGCTTGGTGGAGCATTTGACCCAGAACATTTTGATGTAGAAGAGGTCAGTTTTGCTGACCCGGATAAGCGTCGCAAAATGGCATTTGGGTAGAGTGCCTTCGACACTTCGCCAAATTTTTGCTCCGTTTCACACCGCAAAAACTTCAGATATACCAGAAACGTTAAGTGAAATTGGATTGCGAGTATGTATGGAACTATTAAATATGAAGCGTTCATTATTATAATTGGTGATTGCGTATGAGTACGGAAGAGCTGATGGTGAAAATGTACGAGGAGATTAAGGAGATAAGAGAGGATTTAGAGGAGATCAAGGTTGCTCTTATTCCAGAGGACGAGCCGACTGAGGAAGAGTTAATGGAGATTGAGTTGGGGAATAGAGAGATAGCAGAGGGGAAATACAGGTCTTGGAAGGAGATTAAAGAGGATTTTAACTAAATGTTTGAAGTCTTTTTAACCAATAGAGCGGAAAAGGGCATCAAGTCGTTAGATGAAATAAAGTTGAGGAGAAGAATTGAAGAAGCGATTGACGCACTCAATCACACATATTTTCCAAAGAGATATGATATAAAAAAGCTAAAGGGCGTTAAAAACACTTATCGGTTGAGGATTGGAGACTACCGGATAATTTATACCGCAAATTTCAATAATTCTCAAATATTTGTTTTGTCAATCACGCCACGAAAAAAAGCATATTAGAGAGAGATGATGGCGGCAGTATCAAGAGCCACTACAGGCGTTGCATTATACGAGTTTAAGAACAGATTTTGCTTGTAAAAGACGCAACATTTTTTTTGTAAGACCGACAAGAAAATAAATTATTGACACAGATTAACGCAGATTAACACCGATAGACGATAAATCTCCGCGTAAGTCCGTGTAAATCTGCGTCTTAAATAGTGGGGAGTTATACATTATATACAAACAGAAAACCCGAGCAATGATTGAAACAGTCTTAAAACTCTGCGTAATCGGCGCTCTCCGCGGTGATAAATCACAATATTTTTAGACAGTGCCGTCAGCTCACGTGACACACGTTTCCATCTTCGTCAATTTCCTTATTTAATATCCTTTCGCCGGAAATCGGTTTGCCATCATCAGCAAGCATTATAGGCACGACGACAATAACCAGCTTGTTCAAGCCTTTTTTAAATCGTATCGCATTTATCTCCTCTGCACGCAGGAGAGTCTCTTCACAGACAACAATGCAATCAATCTCTGTTTCCGTGGTTGCAATACCGTATGAATCGTGTATCTTGATAATCTCGTATTCGGTATCAAATTTTTCGATAAAGTCAATTAATTTCTGCTTTCTATCTTCATATCTCCTCGTCTGCGTAGCACGAAACCGATTGGCAAACTCGTCAGAGGCTAATCCAATGTCCACGGATTTACCGATCATAAATGCCGTTGTTAATAACGCTTTGTGCCCCTTGTGTAACACACTGAAGGTTCCCCCAATTGCCACTTTATTGAAAAGCATTTTTGACCATCCTCGACTGAAAACCATGATACATCGAGAATCCCTCCGCACCCTTCTGCTCTTGCTTAACGTCAAACGAAACCGTTGCTGAATATAATGCGTTTGGCGATTCTCTTCCTACCACTCGCGCAATGCCCTTCTCCAATCGCACATACACCGAGCCGTTCACACGTTCCTGCGTCTTATCTATAAAGGCATTAAGACCATCATAAAGCGGGTCCATGATTAGACCCTGATACACTAACTCACTCCACGCGGAATCAACAAAATCCTTAAACCTCAGCTCGTTTCGCGTTAAGACAAGCTGTTCGAGGTCACGATGCGCCTCCAATATTATAGTAGCTGCGGGATGCTCGTAGTTCTCGCGCGACTTAAAGCCAAGAACCCTGTCCTCAATCATGTCCGTTCTACCAACGCCGTGCTTGCCTCCTGTTTCGTTCAACTTTTTTAGTAGCGAAACACCATCCATTTTTGTCCCGTTTAACGAAACAGGAACACCTTTCTCAAAGTCAATTTTTATTGTCTGTGCATTTTCAGGCGCTTTATCCGCCGAAACAGTCCACTGAAATATCTCTTCAGGCGGGACGAAAGAAGGTTCTTCCAATTCCGCTCCTTCTATACTTCTGCTCCAGATATTTTCATCCACACTCCATCGGTGCTCGGGTTTAAGTAAAATGCCGTGCTCTACTGCATATTTCCTCTCCTCCTCCCTCGTCAAACTCAGCTCCCTCATCGGTGCGACCACTTCCATGTTAGTGGTTCTGAAAACGGCGTCAAACCTGAGCTGGTCGTTACCCTTGCCCGTGCATCCATGTGCGACTGCATCTGCTTTCTCTTCCCTTGCAACTTCCACTACGTGCTTTGCAATCAACGGTCTCGCTATCGCCGTCCCGAGCACGTAACCCTCATAGTTGCCATTCGCTTTTATCAACGGAAAGATATAATCACGCACAAACTCCTCTTTCGCATCTATTTCCCTATACAAGTCACACAGTGTCGCACCTCTTTCTTTAGCCTCTTTTATGTCATCCTTAGGCTGCCCTACGTCCACGGTTACGGCAATCACGTTGTCATAGCCGTAATGCTCTCGGAGCAAAGGAATGCAGACCGAGGTGTCTAACCCGCCGGAATATGCAAGCACTACTTTTTTCATTCTTATCGCAACCAATCGTTCCTTTGAACTCAGATTCTCAAATTCTTCTTTGAATCACTAATCTTTTTGTTAGTAACTTATTTGTTATAAATATAAAAATCCCCGCCTTTTTTAACTTGAGTTTGTTAAAGAGTCTAAGATTTCGCTCTTTTATACTTCGCCCCTTTCATATCCTCCGCAAAGAATTCCCCCGCTACATGGCACAGCGGTTTCGCTTTCTCCACGTCCATCACGCCCGGTTCTTTCCAGAATTTGTCTTTCACACCCACTGCCAATACGCTTCCCGTTATCCAGATATGGCCATCTAATTCGGTATATTTCTCCAGTTTGCATTCTATCCATGCTATCGCTTCTTTTATCCTTGGTGGCTTCACCGCCTTCGCCTTTTCTTCCGTCAGTCCTGCATGTGCTATCTCGTTATCCTCATACGGATAATCCGTTTCCAGAACGTGCATTAACGCACCAAGCTCTTTCCCTGCCACGTTCACCACAAACTCGCCATTCGCTCGGATGTTCTTCCACGTATCGTGTTCCGAATTGCACGAGAACCCGTACAGAGGTGGTTCAAAGTTCATTGGCGAATTAAGGCTGAACGGCGCTGCATTTGCTATTCCTCTTTTCGATATTGTCGTAACGACCACTACAGGTCGCACGAGTACTTTCGGATATGCTCCTTTTTCTAGTTCCATTTTTTTATCTCCTTTTTTAAAACCACAGATTACACAGATTTTATTCAAACTCTTCTAAAAGGCTTTCTAATTACACAGTACGCATCATCCAATGTAATCTCCAGTGCCCTGTGTGCATACGTCCCCGAAATCGTTCTGGGTTTATTGATCCTTCTGAGTTGGCAAATAATACGTTCTCCTCTTATGGCATCACCATAATTGTAATAAGTAGGCATTACATTACTTCACCGCCCCTATTCCCCCGCTCTTCATAAGTTCCTCCGTAGCTTCCACCGTGGTTTTCAAGTCAAGCCCAAGCTCATCCGCAACATCGTCAGGATAAAGAATCTCCCCTTTATGTTTATTGCAATATTCTAAAACCTCGCGCTTCGCCTCTTCTACCGTGGTCTCTCTTACTTCTACAACCCTGATATTAAGCGGTAAAAATTCTTTTATCTTCGCTACTTCTTCAAAAGCCACTTTTAACTCACTAATCTGCGAGCCGAGTATATCTGTTTTTTCACCAAGCATCTCAATTCTTTTGTTTATTTCCGGCAACGAATCCCCTTTCCTTATCTCCATGAAATCATGAATTGGAATTACACCCCTATGTGTTACCCCGCTTCCACTTCCATTCCTACTCCTACTCTGACTCATATTTATCCCGTTACACACCCAGTAACTCCTCGCCTTTGTCTATTATAAATCTACACGGAGTAGGGAGTTTATAACTTGCCCTTCT
The DNA here is from genome assembly GCA_030621535.1 of Candidatus Methanophagales archaeon. Taxonomy (GTDB): domain Archaea; phylum Halobacteriota; class Syntropharchaeia; order Alkanophagales; family Methanospirareceae; genus QEXZ01. The sequence goes on from JAUXHM010000058.1 coordinate 4,982, forward strand.
CAAAGCTTCCTTCGCATCGTCAAAATTTTGCGCCTCTACACCCACACTTAATATCCTCTGCCCGGGCTTCACCCGCGCAGCAGAGCTCACGGCTTTTCCAAATGCGTGTCGCATCCCGCTTGAAACTCTGTCCGCACCCGCACCTGAAGCTATTTTGTTCTCACGCAGCACGTGATGCGGATACGGCCTTATTTTCAAGTAAAAATTGTTCCGCCCCACTTCCTTCACCAGGTACCTGTTAGCAAAAATCCTCGCTGCTTCTAACGCGTTATGCCTTATTTGACATGCTTCCTTCGCAACCAGGGATAAAGAAACAGGAAAATCCATGCCCATGCTCAGGTTGCCCATATCAAAAAGCGCTATCTTGCTTCCCGGGACTCCGCCCATATACTTCTTTCGCACATACGCATGTCCCGTTACTTTCGTGTACTTACGAGCTGGTTTTTTTCCCATGTTCCTTTTATTTATCTATTCTACCTTAAAAACCTTTCTTCAACATAATAGAAGGATACCCTAAGTAAGGGATTCTTACTTTCGCCACGGCTATAACCCATTCTGGTCTTACAGGCTCAACCCCAAGCATTGGCTGGTCAAAACCAGCGTTATTGTCTCCTTTAGTTATGTAGCCCGCATGAGGGGCTGGCTTTCCATCTGGCATCTCTTCCCCCTTTTCTACCCAATACATCGCCCTATGTATTATCGGGGTTGCCGAAGAGAACCCATTCGGGCGATATATAATCACATCGCCGTACTTTTCAAACGACGTATAATTGAGCTTTTCGCCTGTTTCGTATGTTGTGATGTTTGTGCGATTAGGTGCTTGCACGAAAATCAGGTCCCCTACCAGCATATTTGGCTCCATGCTGCCGGACTCGACGGCGAAGCCCACATGCCATGTCCCCGTAGCTGCGTATGCAACCGAAATTATGATGGCTACGATTACCAATGCTTCGACCAGGCTTTTACCTACTTCTATCAATGCTTCTTTCATTTTCTCGTTTGCCTCCTGCCCTTATTTAACAATTGACGTCAAACTTGAACTTTTTTCTTTTAGTAATTTTAGGTTTAGGTTTAGAAAAAGAAAAGCATTTACAGAATTTAATATAAAATAAACTAAAATGAACACCACCACTTCCACTGGATTCGTCTATCACGCAGATTACCTGAAGCATGACACGGGCGTTCATCCGGAGACGGCGGAACGACTGAGAGCCATAATACGGAAACTGGAAGAAACGGGAATCGCGGAAAAGCTGCGAAGAGTTGTCCCGGCAAAGGCATCGAAAGAGCAACTACGGTATGTGCATGCCCCTGAATATATAGGAGAAGTAGAAGCGATGTGCAGAAGGGGCAGGGGCGCACTTGACCCGGATACGCCGTTATGTGAAGATACCTATGAAATAGCGATGCTTGCCGCAGGAGGGGTAATAAAAGCGGTTGACGAAGTAATGGACGAGTCAAATAGCCTGAAACACGTTTTTGCACTGATAAGACCACCGGGACATCACGCCACTCCGAACAAAGGCATGGGATTTTGCATATTTAATAATATTGCGATTGCTGCGGAACATTTAAAAAGGGAATATGACATCAACCGCGTTTTGATTGCCGACTGGGACGTGCATCATGGGAATGGCACGCAAAGGATGTTTTTCGATGACGCTTCTGTTTTGTACTTCTCCACACATCAATACCCTCATTATCCCGGCACTGGATGGATAGACGAAGTGGGTAAAGGGAAGGGGGAAGGTTTCACCGTTAATGTCCCACTGCCAGCAGGTACCGATGATGACGGCTACTTATATGCATTGAATGATATTTTAGTGCCGATAGCTATGGAGTTC
>JAUXHM010000133.1 GCA_030621535.1 Candidatus Methanophagales archaeon
ATCTTTGTCATCGCTCTTGAACCCTGCGTGGTAATCTCACTCCCTGTAATGGGGCAACGCCAAAGGAGAGCCGTATACGGGAAATCCGTACGTGCGGTTCGATGAGGGGACGGAGGTCGTAAGACCTCCTCCTACTCTACTGTGGGCAGAGCCCACAAGCGTTAATCTGTGTCTATAATTTATGCCTCTGCGTTCTCCGTGTGCTCTGCGGTAAAATTCAAGGATATAGTGATTTCACTAGAAAATTCGACTGTGCCATCCCAATGTTCAATACATCCATAATTCATTCCTTCAAAATGCTCTTTATCTCTTCCATTCTCGCATTCGTCTTAAATGCGGTATCCGAAAAATGCGTTCTGCTCGCGGAAAACCCACTTGACTGTAAAGCGTTAATTAACGACGAAATGGAAGAAGGAGGAACTTTTAACGCCTTGCATATCGCGTGATGCTCATAAAAAAAGGGTATATCCAACTCATTTATGGATGTCTCAATGATTTTTATTGCTTCTTTCTTTTTACCCAGTGTTCTTTTTCCTAGTTCGTTATGCACCCGTTCGCAAAAACCCTTCTGTGTTATTGTATTTATGTATAAAGGACCTGCAATGCGTATTTTAGCACCACATACCCCACATTTCTTCTCTACTTTCAGTTCCATCAGGTCGGAGCAAGAAAAAGCGAACCGGTTGCCGCAGGAGAAGCAATGCGCAATAAACCCAAGCCGTTTCATACAGTCATCGGCTTTTTTCGCCCCTTTTTCCACTTGTGCTATGAGCCTTACGAAATGCGCCTTAGAATAAGATAGCAGTGGCTGTATCGCCCTGTCATACTTGCACAGGTCTCTCGTTACTTTACCCAAGAGAATACGAGTTGCCATCTCCTTGTGATATTCGGTGTTAAGAGGCTTCGCATCATATTTCCTCAAGCCACCGGAATGCGCTCCGCATAAAGGTGCGGTATCTGTCGCAGTAATGAGCAACAGCTTCTTCGCCGATTTGCATGCGGCATCCAGAAATGGAACTGGGGTGCCAAAGGGGTCTAAGTCCACCAGGTCATACTTATTTTGAAGTAGAAGCACATTTGCATTCTCGTTATACGCTTTCGCTCTTTCTTCAACCGCATTCCGCTTTATGTTTCGGTTTATGACTTCGTAAGCGGGTCGGCTTCGGTCGTTAATAACCACGCATAAGCCAATTTCTTTTGCCACTCTAACGCCTCTCACGCCCGTAGCTGCAAGCGCATCTATGTATGTCAGAGCGCTTTGCCCCTGCTCCTGCCCTTGACCTTGCCGTGATGCAGGAAGCGATGAAACAAAAGCAGCTATTCCCGCTATGTCTATGTCCCTGCACAATTCCATCTGCGGATTATAAAAAATTGACTTTGTAGTTTGTGTCGGTATTAGTATCCTCGTGGTTCCCTCTTTTACTTCTGAAAACATTTGTTAGTGTATTGTATTCTTTTAAATTTTAAAGCACAGGAATCATATAATTTCGTAAGTATAGAAGTATAGGGTATGTAGAGTAGAGAAAGGGGAAGGAGTAGAGATAAGGGTCGGACACAATGAAAAAAGGAGAAAAAGGATTGTTAGGGGACATAAGGGTAATGGCAGTGATATTATGCGTTTTTGCCGCTTTGGTTGTCATCTATGTTTATCCGCCACCGCCTGCGGATGCAGGGATAAACGGCAACCTGAGATATGGTTTAGATTTGGTAGGCGGGAGTTCGTTGCAGTTGAAATTAGAGGGGACTCTGGTCAAGATAAATACAACGTCTGTTAATGAGAGTGAAGTAGTTGAGTTTCTAGAAGAGGCGTTAGATACGGAGGTGACACCTTACAAGGCTGATGATGGCGGGGTGATATACGAGATAAGGAAGAGCGTTACAAAAGAGCAGTTGTCAGAGGTGTTAAGGGGCATTAATGCAGATATAGCGAAGAAACCAAACGGTGAAGACTTCTTTGAGGATTCTATAACTCGGGCAACAAGGGATGAAACTCGTCAAATAATAGAGACAAAAATAAACATGCTGGGATTAGCGAGCACTACGATAAGAACGGTTGGCGATAACCTCATGATTATAGACTTAGCAGGCATAGATATCCGAACGGCGAGGGACATGGTGGGCAAACCGGGGAAGTTTGAGATACGGATACAGACGAATGGAACGAAAGGGGACATAGCGAAAGGGCAACGGTTAGAAGAGATAGAGAATATCACTGCTCATGTCATGTATGGTAGCGCGGGGATAGAAAGTGTAGGGACAACGCCAACGAGCGAGATGAGGAAAGGGCCTGAAGGGGAGTATGAGGAATGGGGGGCACCTTTTGCGTTAAATGAAGGCGGAGCAACTGCATTAAGGGATTCTGCGATTGAGTTCGGTGCCGTAGATAATCCAGAGGACCACGAGCTGGCAATGCTGCTTGACAATGTTGTGGTGTACAGTGCCCCGATAGCGAACGAAGCATGCAAGAAACTGGAAGAAGGAGTTATTTACTGGTGGATTGCAAACACGGGGCCAGAAGAGGAAGGGAGAAAGAAGGCAAGAGAATTGATAATACACCTGAAAGCAGGTGCGTTACCGGTAAACGTGGATATAGTAGGTTCAGGAGAAGTACCCGCATATTTAGGAGCGAAATTTAAGAAGGGCGCGTTAATAGCGGGCTTGCTTGCTCTTATTTCCGTTACGGGGGTCGTTTTCCTGCGATACAGGGAGCCTAAGATAGTATTGCCAATGTTTTTCGCGCTTTTCAGTGAAGTGATACTGATATTAGGGTTCGCAGCGTTGATACACTGGCAGTTGGATTTGCCAAGCATTGCGGGGATAATAGCGGTAATCGGCACGGGAGTGGACCAGTTAGTAATAATAACGGACGAAGTCCTTTCCGGGGGTCGTTCTTCCACGAAAATGTATCGTAAACGAATAGACTTTGCATTTGGTATAATATTCGTATCTGCGACGACCACCATCGTGGCGATGTCTGCGATTGCTTTTATGGCACTCGGCACATTAAGGGGGTTCGCGATTGTAATCATTGTTGGACTGCTATTCGGGGTTTTTATTACGCGACCTGCTTATGCGAGGGTGATAGAAACGATAGTGTAGAGAGAAAAATAGAAATACAAACGGGAAGTTATGAACCCATCCGTATATGAAAAAGCATTAAAACTGCTTGAGAACATGGTAAAGGACGCCTTTAAAGATAGTGACGTAAACATAATCCTATTTGGCTCGAGGGCAAGAGGAGACTATACTAAAACTTCGGACATAGACATAGGAATACTTCCCAAGGGCAGGATAAACAAGAAAAAACTCATTCTGTTAAGGGAAAAATTGGAGAACTCGAACATACATTACAAGGTGGATGTGGTTGACCTTTCTCAAACATCCAGCAAATTCAGGGAAAAAGCGCTGAAGGAGGGAATGGTATGGAAAAGTTAGGAATGAGGGTAGAGGAGGCGGAAGAAGCTTTGGAAACTTTGCGAGATATTCTGAGCGAACCTTACTCA
>JAUXHM010000073.1 GCA_030621535.1 Candidatus Methanophagales archaeon
GGAGTAAACATCACGGGGCGGCTGAACGTTGACCTTTTCAAACTCGCAAAGCGCGATCTGGACAGCGTGAAGGTGAAGAAACTGGAAAATGTAGCCGAATACCTTGGCGTGATGAAGAAAAGCGAAAGAGTAAATTTAACGCCACGGGAGATTACCGACTACTGGGTTGACGCTTCGCCGTCGTCTGCCGCGCGACAGCAGCTATACGAATACGCAAAAGCGGATGCAGTCAGCACGCTAGGCATCGCGGAGAAGATGCTGCCACTGCAAATTGAACTTTCTAAGATGATCGGCTATCCTCTGGACGAGGTAGCAAAGATGGGGCGAGGCAGGCAGGTAGAAGCGTTTTTAACCGCAGAAGCATTCAAAAAAGGCGAACTGGTGCCACCAAAGCGAGGAGCGGAAAAGACCTTCGAGGGTGGATTCGTACTCCCTCCGGAAAAGGGCTTGCACGAGAATGTTATCGCCCTTGACTTCTCTTCTATGTACCCCACCATCATGATTTCCTTTAACATCTCACCCGATACATTCGTAGAAGCCCGGGGTGCGGAACCCGAATCGAATTTACATATCGCACCAGAGGTAGGCTATGCATTCAGAAAAACGCCGGATGGATTCTTTAAACGAATAATGAGCGATTTAATCGCACGAAGAAGAGCGATAAAGGCGGAAATGAAGAAACACGACAAAAAATCCGGTCAATATCGGTTGCTGGACATACAACAGCAGAGTATCAAAATCCTCACGAACAGCTTCTATGGATATACGGGATGGAGCGCAGCGAAATTTTACAAACGCGAATGCGCTGAAGCGACAACGGCATGGGGGCGACATTTTATAAAGCGCACAGTGGAGGTAGCGGAGAAGCTCGGATTTGATGTTATCTATGGAGATACCGACAGCATATTCGCGAAACTCCCTCTCGCGCCTGATGCAGCGGCAAAAGAAGGAGATATAAAAGCGGCGACGTGGGAGAAAGCGAGAGAAGTTTCAGCGCGTATTTCCGAGGAGCTTCCGCTTGAACTCGAGATACAGGACTTCTTTAAAGCTATTTTCTTTACGGGAAAGAAGAAGAGATACGCAGCGCTTACCGACAAAGGCGAAATCATAGTTCGCGGCCTGGAAGTGCGCCGTGGGGACTGGTGCGAGCTGGCGAAGGAAGTGCAGACGAAGGTGATCGAACTCATATTAAAACAAAAAGACCCTGAGGCTGCGGCAAAATATGCTAAAACCGCCATACAGGACGTAAAAGAGGGAAAAATATCCATAGACCAGTTAACGATTTACAAGACGCTCACCAGAAAGATAAGTAGCTATGAGACAAAGCAAGCGCACGTTATGGCGGCAGAAAGAGCTTTAACTTCGTCCTCGCGCATTGTATACGAAGTTGGCTCGAAAATCCCGTATGTGATAATAAAAGGCGCGGGGAAGACGAGCGACCGCGCTTTCCCCGTGGATGTTATAGAGAGAAGCGAAGGGGGCGAAATAACCGCAGATGGGCGAACATACCAGATTGACAGCTCGTATTACGTCCAGCATCAGCTGATACCGGTTGCGCACCGAGTGCTGCAACTTTTTGGCTATGACCTCTCTTCTTTTGATGATATGCGCCAGAAGACGTTAGGTCATTGGTTTTGATGGTGTTTTAGAGGTCTGACAACCGAAAGCTTTATATACCCCTTTGTATTATGTAATCACAGTGATAGGAATGACTGAAATACCAACAGCACCTGTAACCAGGTTAATGAGAAACGCCGGAGCAGAGAGAGTCAGCGAAGATGCGAGTCAGGCATTGGTAGAGGTATTAGAAGAATACGGTGAAAAAGTAGCGGCAAAATCCGTAAGCCTCGCCAAACATGCCGGAAGGAAGACAGTGAAAGCAGAAGACGTCTTGGAAGCAGTAGCATAGAAAAAAAAGTAGAATAAAGGGGAACTATAAAACATACAAAATTTACCCCTTTTATTTTTTTTGTATATAAGGTATAGCTTCTACCTATTTAGGACGCAGATTTACGCGGATTTACGCAGAAAACTATTTCCTCAAATTATCAAATGCCTTACGTTTAACTTCCGGTTTAGTGCCAAAATTAAGTTTAAAATCCTGATTATCTGCGTTCATCTGCGTCCGATTATCAAAAATTATTCTTTCTTGCTGTCACTGACGGTCACTTCTACGCAAATTCTCCATCCTTCTTAACCCGTCTATCTCCTTTATCACTTCTGTAACCGCTTCGGGCACTAAAACCGCCCAGTTTTCGTTGTTCAGCATTCGCCTTCTTATCTCGCTACCCGAATATTCTTTCCTGTTGAATAGCAAAGGAGCATGAACTTCGTAGCCTCGCTCTTCAAATAAACGCTCTATTAACGGGTTATTTGTAAATACTACATCCACAGGGGGCATCAATGACTCAATGTGCGAAACCCAGACCGCGTTCCAGTTCACATCTAAGATGGGCACGATATAAAAGTTGGAAATGCCATCGTCTCTTAAGGACTTTGAAATCATCAGATAGCGTTCCCCAGCAGTAAAGGGGTTCTCCAACTCGTGGCTTCTTTGCGCTGACCCTATAATTATAATGACTTCATCCGCTTCAGAAGCGATTTCTTTTATTACTGCATGATGCCCGAGATGGTAGGGCTGAAATCGCCCTATGTATAGTGCTCTCATTTCATCTTATTTTATTTTGTTTCTCCTGCCATAAGAAAAAAATTTAAAAACACGAATTTATTATAAACCGAAACAGATATAACTAAAGAGGTAAGAAAAAATGGCTGTCGTTGTATTTTTGGCTACGGGATTTGAAGAGATAGAAGCCATGGGTATTGTGGACACACTCAGAAGGGCGGGGATAGAGGTTGTGATTGCAGGTCTTCAAACGGGCGCTATCGAAGGCGGGCATGGGGTTAAGGTGGTTTCGGATAGAGAAATAGAAGGGATTAATATCGAGGATTTTGATGCGGTCGTTTTGCCCGGTGGGTCTCCCGGGTACGTGAATCTGGGTAACGACAAGCGCGTTTTGGATGCGGTGAGAAAAGCATTTGAACTCGGTAAAGTCGTTGCAGCTATCTGTGCTGCGCCTTCGGTATTGGCAAAAGCGGGGATTTTAGAGGGCAAAAAAGCGACGATTTATCCTGGTTTGGAAACCACTTTAGCCGGTGCAAAACACATCAATGAGCGAGTGGTAGTGGATGGTAAGATAATCACCAGTCAGGGTCCGGGGACTACGCTTGAATTCGGCGTTAAACTGGTCGAGATATTAGCGGGAGAGAAGAGCGCACGCGAACTTAAGGATAGTCTCATAGCGAACTTTTAGACGTAGCTACTGGGAAAATGAAAATAACAACGTGGGTGGGTGTTGCGGTATTCCTCGTGGGCATACTGATTATGGGTGCGTATAGCATGTATCCGCTTTTCAACTCAGAAGCAGAAGAATCCACGATACTGCTTGGAATAAAAGTCAGCATCGCAATGATGGCTATCGGCGCAGCTATTTTAATAATAACAATGAGTGTTGAGAGATACAAAGAATGGAAGAAAATGAAAGAGGAAATAAGTGAGGAGGAATTGAGACCATGACCATGAGCATGATAGTTGTAAATACGGATTTTGTCCCCGGAAAGGAGATAGCAGAGGTTTTAGGGATTGTGAAAGGAAACGTGATTCAAGCGAAACATCTTGGCAAGGATATAGCCGCTGGATTTAGGCATATTGTCGGCGGTGAGATAAAGGAATACACGGAGATGATGAGTGAGGCGAGGGAAATAGCATTGAAGAGGATGACAGGGAAGGCGGAGGAGATGGGTGCGGGCGCAATCGTAAATGTGAGGTTTATGACTTCGATGGTGATGACTGGTGCCGCGGAAATACTCGCATACGGGACTGCGGTGAAGTTGAGGTGAAGTAAGACCAGTAATAAATTGCAATTAATAAACCACGAGATTTCACGAGATTAACACAAGACCAGAAATCTGAGATTTTTCTCGTGAAAATCTGTGTAATCTGGTGGTTAATAATTTTCGGAATGACTATAATATCCTCCAAATCCGGAAACGCCGAATATTTTTTATATTGCATTGCTTTTTTTATTATTGTTTTATAACCATGGACTCAAAAGTAAGGGCACACGTGTTTGTCAAAGGGCGAGTGCAAGGAGTTCTATTTAGACATACAACCAAAGAGGAAGCGAATCTGCGGGCGGTAAAGGGCTGGGTAAGAAATCTGGAAGATGGAAGAGTGGAAGCGGTATTTGAAGGAACAAAGGAAAAAGTAGATGAACTGATAGAATATTGTCATTATGGGCCTCCAGTGGCGAAGGTGTCGTCGGTAAAGGTTACATGGGGGGAATATACGGGTGAGTTTAAAAATTTTTACATTCGATATCGGTAAATGCTTCTAAGAGGACAGAAATGAATAAATGGAATAAAGAAATAAAAAGAATAAAGAAGGGCAACGAGGTGGAAAATGGACAAAAAACTTGAAGAAATCATAAATATCATCAAAGCAAATAAGAACTTCCTGGAGGAGAAGTACAAGGTAAAAGAGATAGGTGTGTTCGGCTCTTTTGTACGCGGTGAGCAAAAGAGGGGGAGTGACGTGGATGTCCTTGTGGACTTTTATGAAGTGCCTGACCTCTTTAAATTCATCAGCCTTGAACGGTATCTCCAAAGGATTTTGAAGAAAAAAGTTGACCTCGTAAGAAAGCCAGTAGTGAGGAAAGAGCTGAAGAAAAGAATCTTGAGCGAGGCGGTGTATGTATGAAAAGGGACTATAAACTCTATATAAAGGACATGCTTGAATGCATTGTGAAGATAGACGAATTTGTAGGCGATATGAGCTATGAAGAGTTTGTGAAGGACGATAAAACCTCAAGTGCTGTGGTAAGGAAGCTTGAAATCATGGGAGAAGCATCCAAAAATGTTCCAAGAGAAATAACCAGGAAATATAAAGAAATCCCGTGGAGTGACGTAGCGAAAATGCGAGATAAGATTATTCATTTTTATTTTGGCGTTGACTATAAAATCGTTTGGAAGGTGATAAAGGAGCGTCTACCCATACTTAAACGACAAATCGAAGCACTTCTTAAGGATGCGGAGGGGAAAGAATTATGAAACCTTTCTCCACGATTGCCATACCACACAGAGGGATTGAAAAAACTCTTGAGTAGCAAACCTTGGTAAAAAACTCTCTACGGGAAAAATTAGCTTGTTTATTTGAAGTTGGTAAAATGGACAGGATGAAATGAACATAAGAGCAAGAAAAATATACGAAGCGTTGTTTGCACTCGAAGACCTGCGAGAAATATTCAGGCAGGCGCTACCCACAGGACTCGACGAAAACGAAGAAGCGCAACTCTTGGACGGCATAGTCCGTGTAGAGACTATCATAAGAGAATTAAAAGAGAGTAAAGGCAGCCCAATCAAGTATATTGAGAACAAAATTGAATTGAGGACGAGGGAGGAAGAGTTCATAAACATTAATGCCATTCAACCGGGTGGGCGATTAACGGCAGAAGCGAGAAAAGCACTTATTGCTTACGGTGATGGGTATTCAGTCTGCGATAAGTGTCTGGAGGGCAGGCTTGATAAGATTAGAAAACCACCGGTGGATGAATTCCATGCTGAGTTAGCTGATTTCGTGGGTATGGATGAAGCAAGGGTTGTACCGGGTGCGAGACGGGGTTTCCAGGCTGTCGCTTCGTCGCTGCTTGACAAAGGCGACGTCGTGATAGTTTCCGATTTGGCGCATTACACGGAATTCTTAGCAGTAGAAAATGCCAGCGGCGTAATTAAAGAAGTGCCCTCTGGCGAGAAAAACGTAATTACCGGTGATGCAGTAGCAGATAAAATAGAGAACGTGAAGGCGGAGCTGGGAAGACTACCGAAACTGATTATTATCGAGCATTTTGATTACCGGTTCGGAAACGAACACGACGTGTATGGCGTTGGGAAGGTTGCGAAGGCATACGACATCCCTTTTTTATACAATGGCGCTTATTCCGTGGGTATGGTGCCGGTGAACGGTAAAAAAATAGGTGCGGACTTTGTTGTGGGTTCCGGGCATAAAGGAATGGCTGCGGTTGCACCTTCGGGCGTTCTCGCCACCACTGA
>JAUXHM010000038.1 GCA_030621535.1 Candidatus Methanophagales archaeon
AATTATCGCAATTGCTCCTTTTTCTTTCATCTTACGCTTCTCATGAACTTGTTATCCTTTTATATCAGGTTATCTTTTTCAGGATATAAATTTAGTAAATTAAATGAGGAAAAAACACAGATGCGTTCACTTAAATTGCCAGATCGAATAACCAACTGGATACGAGAAAAAGTAAAAGAAGCAGATGCCGAAGGTGTAGTAGTGGGAATGAGCGGCGGACTTGACTCCTCTGTCGTTGCGGTATTATGCAAAAAAGCATTCCCTGATACCTCGCTTGGTTTGATATTGCCCTGCTTCTCCTTGAAAGAAGACGTGGAGCATGCGAGAATGGTTGCAAAGAAATTTGAAATAGAGACGAAGGAGATAGACCTCTCGGATATTTTCAAATCCTTTTTGAACACATTAGAAGAGCGAGGATACGATGTCGAAGACAAGAAAATCGAAATGGATATTCCCGTGGCTAACCTTAAACCACGCCTCAGGATGATTTGCCTCTATTACTTCGCAAACAAGCTCAATTATTTAGTTGTGGGTACAGGGAACAAGAGCGAACTTTCAGTTGGCTATTTTACCAAATACGGTGATGGCGCTGTGGACCTACTACCGCTTGGCGACCTGCTGAAAACCGAAGAAAGAGAATTGGCACAGGAACTTGATATTCCCCAGGCAATAATAGATAAAGTTCCGAGTGCGGGTCTCTGGGAGGGACAAACAGACGAATCCGAGCTTGGAATGAGTTATGATGTGCTGGATAAAACCCTCTTAGCGATGGAAAGTAGAGATTTTAGTGGTTGCGATCCAGAATCCGTAAAAAAGGTAAAACGGATGATAGATGTTTCGAGACATAAAAGAGAAAATATAGCGGTGTTCAAAAAATGATTTGACAATGTCACATTCCAAATTACCGCAGAGAACGCGGAGTAAGTTCGCAGAGAACTTTTCATTCGCAGATTTTAGTTACCGTGAAAAAAGAGGACATAACCCATCTCTATATCCTCTGCGCTCTCTGTGAACTCTGCGGTTAATCAGACATTATTTTTTTCTTTTAGCACAGGTAATTTTCTTTTTTCCAAAAAGAAAAAGTGTCGTCGGGCCTTATTCGTTTCTTTTTTCTTCAAGAACGTCCTTTCTCCAGTAGCCACATCCACGCACGCTATTCCTTTTTCTTTCCGCACTTTCTCAACCAAAAACACTTTATCTCCTATTTCCACTTTCTCCCCTTCCGTGAACGCAGGAAGCCTGACAGAAAAAGACACCCGGTATACATTCCTGCCGTCTTTCTTCCCGTATAATTTCCGACTCTCAGAAAAACCGCCACCTAATTTCTTCACTATCTGCCTCGAAACCCGGCGACCGCATTCCATACTGCTGACGTATATGTCTAGCCCCTCCTTCAACTTCGTTTCTTTAGAAATAAAATCCACATCACCTAACCCTAAATACGCAATCTCCTCTGCCATAGTGAGTTCTTCATCTGCTGGAATTCTGTCGTCTGCTCTTATTTGTACTATACCCGCGTAATATCCACCCGTTATCCTACTACACCGTTCACAAGTCTCCCTTTTTAAACTAACTTCTATTTTCCCCCTCTCTTCTATTTCTACTCCTTTTATCTCTGCTTTTACCCTCACGGACACAATCACTCGGTTCTCGGCACCTTTCATCTCGTTCCCCCTCAATCCTGCCACACTGACTTTACATTCTTGCTCATGTCCATACCGCTCCAGTATGTCTCTTCTTATCGCATCCGTAACCACTTCCTCTATGCTCGTCCGCTCTTTTCCTGCTCCTTTGCCCTTGAAATAACCGCCACAAATCTCACACACGTTTACACGTATCGGTATCGCTAATTTTTCAGCATCAATTAACTTTATCCCTTTCGTGAAGCAGGCTCTGCATAAAGAATCAAAAAGTTCATCTGTTTTTTTTCCGCATTTCGGGCAAAATTTGCTCCACCTCTCTTTATCGCCCCTGCTCTCTTTCATATCGCTTTGTTATTGTATATAAAGTATAACGTCCTTCTATTCAAGACACAGATTTACACGGATTTACGCAGACTTATTTAATCATAACGGGAATCTTCATTTTGTCCTCCCTCGATTATCCTCGATTGATATTCCGTGGGATGTGAATTTTCCCAGCTAAATGTTTTTATATACTACTCCCTATTTATGAGTTATATCTTAAAATTGATATAAAATGAAGACCGAGACGAATATGAATGGGGATATAATGCTTTCGCTAAGAAAGCTCGCTTTGTTAGGCGCCGTAGAACAACCTGTTAAGGTTTCTTCGGGGTATTTCGCTGGAGCGATTGGCTTAAGCGTACAAACCGCCGCAAGGCGGCTTCAAGAACTCGAAAAAAGCGGTCTTGTGCATAGAAGAATAATAGCGGATGGGCAGTGGGTAATACTGACAAAAAGAGGGATAGAGCAATTAAAGCGCGAATGTTATGAGTATCAGGAACTGTTTTTTTCCACACCGAAAATTGAGGTTGAGATAGGAGGTCGCTTGATTAGAGGTTTAGGAGAGGGGGCGTATTATACAACACTGGACGGGTACAAAGAGCAATTTGAAGCTAAACTCGGCTTTACTCCCTTTCCCGGCACCGTAAATCTCAGCCTTGACTTGCTATGTATGGTAACAAGGAAGAAGCTGGAGGGTCGAGGTGGAATAGAAATAGAAGGTTTTGAATTAGAAAGCAGGACTTTTGGCGGTGCTAAGTGTTTCCCCTGTAAGATACTGGATGACCGGGCGGAAGGGATTAAAAGTGCAGTCATCCTTCCTAACCGAACACATTATCCTGAAGACATTCTGGAGCTAATTTCGCCTATTTTCCTGCGTGGCGAACTCGATCTGAGGGATGGAGATATGGTGAGAATAAGCGTGGTAATATGAATATGAACAATAAAGACATCCCGGAATCGGTAAAAAAGGGCATAGAATACGTGAAGAAAGGAAAGCTCGTGTTGATATATGATGCAGAGGACAGGGAAGGCGAGACCGATTTTGTAATGCACGCTTCTTCTATCACGTCACAAAAGGTCGCGTATTTTAGAAAAGAGGCAGGTGGACTTATATGTGTTGCTATTCATTCTGTCGCAGCAGAGCGACTTGGTCTTCCACTCATAAGCGACATTTTAAGAAACGTGAACTCCAACTTCTCGCCTCTAAGAAGAATAGTGGAAGAAAAGGGCGACCTTTTGTACGATAACCGTTCCTCTTTCTCTCTGTGGGTGAATCATCGTGGCACGTTCACGGGTATAACGGATAGAGACAGGGCGTTGACGATAAAAAAGATGGGAGAAGCCGTGGACAAAGTATTAAACGGAAATGACAGCTCTTACGATTTCTACTCTGAGTTCCGAACCCCCGGGCATGTTTCAATATTAAAAGCTGCGGAAGGTTTAATGGAAGAAAGAAGAGGACAGACCGAGCTTTCTGTGGCATTGGCGTTGCTTGCGGGCATATCCCCTGCAATGGTAATATGTGAGATGCTGGACAGTGAATCAGGAGGTGCTCTTTCCAAAGCAGATGCAATCGCTTTTGCATCGGAGCGAGATGTGATTTTTATTGAAGGAAAGGAGATAATACAGGCATATCAATCAATTACCTCACCATGATATGATATTTCAACTCTACTTAAGCTTCTTTTCACTTTTCCCACCCCATGTAACACCCATTCACAAAAGATAATACAAATCGTGTCAGCGATAACGCTTTTTGCTATTGCTTTGGGATAGCCCACCCTCATCATCCTTTTTGAAGGGGCACGTTCCCGCTAACTAAGCGGAAATTACTTCTTTTGGTCGTCTTACAAGAAAGGGCCATTGTTTCTTGCAGCCAGCGACGCAAGTTCAGTACCGAGAACGAAAACAGCCTGCTTGTGCTCCTCTTTGCTCCGATGTACCTGAAACGGGGAGATCCCCAGGTCGTTGTACTTCGCGAAATCACCGCTTACACAGTTCTCCTCACAGTGCTTCTTCAACTGAGCCAATAACAAATGCAGATGTACCAGCTCTTCCTTCTTCATGTTTTATATATATTATTTTTACTATATAAATACTTTTGTTCACACAAAAAAATATTTTCACGTGCCATGCCGCTGTGGCTTAGAGGTAGAGCAGCTGATTCGTAATCAGCAGGTCGTGGGTTCAAGCCCCACCGGCGGCTTTCTCTCATCCTGACGTTGGAGATAGAAATAAGAACATGAACACGCAACACAAAACCGAAACAAAAACGGTATTGCAAAAAGAGAATAACTTCAGTGAATGGTATAGCGAGATACTGAAGCGTGCTGAGATATTAGATGTCCGGTATCCCGTGAAAGGCGTATATGTGTGGTATCCCTACGGCTATAAGCTGAGGAATCTTACATACGCGTTTTTACGCTCCCTGATGGATAAAGACCATGAAGAAACGCTGTTCCCTATGTTGATACCGAAAGAAGAGTTAATGAAAGAGCGCGAACACATAAAAGGGTTTGAAGAGGAGGTTTTTTGGGTTACAAAAGGCGGAAGCACCGAATTGGACGTCCCTCTTGCACTTCGCCCAACTTCGGAGACTGCGATATATCCGGTCTTCAAGGTCTGGATCAGGTCGCATCGCGACTTGCCTATCCGGATATACCAGATAGTGAACACGTTCAGATATGAAACAAGGCATACGAGACCCCTTATTCGACTGCGTGAGATAACCTCCTTTAAAGAGGCGCATACCGCACACGCAAGTCGTGCTGAGGCAGAGGAACAAATAAAAAAGGCGGTGGCGCTATACAAAAACTTCTTCGATGTGCTTGCTGTTCCTTATGTGACCACGAAAAGACCGAGCTGGGACAAATTCCCGGGAGCAGAGTATTCTATTGCTTTTGATACGCTTATGCCCGACGGAAGGACAATGCAGATTGCGACAATCCATTTGCTTGGCGAGAGTTTTGCAAGAACGTTTGACATAAAATATGAGGATAAAGACGGATCGTTGAAATACGTAAATCAGACGTGCTATGGCATTTCAGAAAGGTGTGTTGCCGCGGTAATATCTGTTCATGGTGACGAGCATGGTTTGATGCTGCCCCCAGCGGTCGCACCCATACAGGTGGTTATCGTGCCCATTGTGTATTCAAGCGAGGGGGAAAATAAAGAAACGAACGTGGGAAAAATTTGTTCTGACGTGTTTGCAAAACTAAAGGAAGCAGGAATAAGGGCTTTTTTCGATGATTCCGCGGAACGACCCGGTGCGAAATATTACAGGTGGGAAATGAAAGGGGTGCCGTTGAGAATAGAGATAGGTCCACGGGATATAATGAACAATAGATGTGTATTTGTAAGGAGGGACGACTTCTCAAAAATGCAAGTTCCAATTAGCGATATCGTGCCCGAAGCGAAGCGGGCATTAAATGAAATCCACGCCTGTATCGCCAAACATGCAAAAGAAACTTTTTTCGCACACGTGTCCGAAGGCGAGGGGGAGATGGAAACGCTGAGCAGCACTGTATCTGGTATCGTTTCTATATGCCTGTGTGAACGCGAAAAGTGTGGCCAGGAAGTAGCGGCGCGTCTTGGTGCAGGTGTAACGGTGTTGGGAGAGCCGATAGAAGGGGATAAGGCGGAAGGAGCAGAAAAAAGCGTAAAGAGCGGCGAGGGTAAGTGCATAATTTGCTCGCGGAAAGGAAGGCGAGTGTATATTGCAAGAGCATATTGATTGAAAAAATCCGAAAAGCATAAACAAGGGTAAATCTCTTTTCTTAGTAGGGTGGTTGGTTTTATGCCTGCGAAAAAAGTAAGAAAAAGGATAGGATATATCAACGGAGTGATGAAGAATGTTCATAATGTCAACAAGAATGAGTTTGAAGCTTTTTATGATGACCTCAACTCCGCAGATTGTATCGTTCTCGTTGGTGAAGGGAGATCGCAAAGCGCATTGTACATAGGAATGGGGCAAATGGATAAATGGGTGCGAACAATGGTGGACGTAGATTTTCCCGGTAGAAATATAGTGGAAGCAGCGCCGGTTTTGGAGAAGAAGTATGATAAAATAGCACTGCTTGTGAATTCAGGCAGTGGTGAGACGGCAACGCCGAAAATAGTGGTTAAACAACTCGCTGATTATATCGAGCGCGAGAAGACCGATAAATTCACCATTGATGCGGTTGTCTCGAACAGAAATTCCTCGATTGGGAGGATAAGAGAAAAAGATTATGGTACCGTGGTCGAACTGGGGGGGAGAGAGAAAAAACCTACAAGGGCTAATGCGTTTCTCAAACACGGCATAATGAACGATGTTTATGAATTGGGTTCTTTGCTGCTGTTTCAGAAAACAAAGGAAGCCATAAATGAGAAGAATGATTATATGAACGTGTTTGAGAAAATAGAGGAAGAATCAAAGATTATACGAACAATGGTGGATAAATTTGTCAGGTCAGATAATTACGAGCGGATCATTGACAAGCTCGAGACGCGGTGCTGCGTAACAATGGGTGGATTGGGTCCTGCGAGAAACGTGGCGAAGATGACCGCAATAAGGCTGCAGCACGTTAAAAGAGCCATTGGCGATGAGGCTTATTTGTCCGGACCTTTTGCACCAAGACCGCGAGCCGGGGATATTTTGTTTTTACTCTCGTGGTCTGGAGAGACTGAACCCCTTCAGGGATGGTGCAGGGAGCAAAAGAAATATGGTGGCTATGTTTATTCCATCGTTGGCAATGAATCCACCTTATCGCGGGAGTCTGAAAGTTTCATAATAGAATCTTCGCCTACGACTTTTTATGCGCGTGCGACTTTTGCTCTTAGCCCTCTTCCATTGCATCTGGTCGAAAGACTTCGAGAACGTGGGTTCAAATTGCCCGAGTATATTATGGGCTGGTGGCACACGGTGATGCAATAGCTGTTTTCCTGCACTTCACCTTATCCCCCTCTTTTACTCGTATCTCAAAACCTTCGGGAATGCTCACATCCACACGTGAGCCAAAGCAGATTTTCCCCATTCTTTCCGTTTTAACAACGCTCTGCCCCTCGTTTACCTCGCACTTTATTTTCCTTGTAAAAAATCCCGCTATTTGCACTACTTTTACATCCCCGTATTTGGTCATGAGTTCTATTGTATTTCTCGTATTGAAATCAGCGTCACGGATGAAAGCGGGCTTAAAACTGCCTTTCTCTGGCGTTATTCTTTTCACCACGCCGTCTAATGGCGCAGCAGTGATGTGCACATTATGAAGATGCATGAATATGGTGATGGTCCTGCTTTCTTCTTCTATCCCTATTACCTTCCCGCTTGCTGGCGAGAGCATGTAGTACTTGTCATTTGGATTTGCCATTGTATATAAAGAGTAACTCTCTCCTATTTAATTTAGCGGTTTGGCTGTTTGGCGGTTTAGTGGTTTAGCGGTTTAGTGGTTTAGCGGTTTAGTGGTTTAGTGGTTTAGTGGTTTAGTGGTTTAGCGGTTTAGTGGTTTAGTGGTTTAGAGCGTTAGAAGGGCTACTAATATCGGACAATTAGCCCGGCACTGTCGAATTTTTTAGTGAAGTCACCATATCCTTAAATTTTACCGCAGAGCACACGGAGAACGCAGAGCCATCAAGAAAGTCAGCAAGGATTGAAACAGTCAGTCCTAAAACTCTGCGTACTCTGCGCTCTCCGCGGTGGATAAATCACTATATTGTTTCATTTTACCTGAATCCATACCGCCCCACGAGAGGCACGAAAGCCACATCGCATTTTTTCTCCTGCTCTATTCCCTTTTCCTTCTTCTTCACAAGATATAACTCCTGCAGGTATCTTCCGATGGGTATGACCATTTTTCCGCCTACTTTTAACTGCTCAAGCAGCGGTGGTGGGACTGCAGGCGCAGCACAGGTCACGCTTATTTTGTCGTATGGTGCATGTTCAGGCAGCCCAAGTGTTCCATCACCCTGCATCACGGTCACGTGCTTATAACCTGCACGTTTTAGATTCTCTCTCGAAAAATCCACCAACCACTGTATCCTTTCTACGGAATATACGTGCCCTGTTTCTCCTATTAGCTCTGCAATGACTGCAGCATGATAACCTGAACCAGCACCAATTTCAAGTACTTTTTCGCCCTTCTTCAGCTCTAAGTAACCGCACATCATTGCAACCATGTGTGGTGCGCTTATCGTTTGACCCTCGCCAATAGGCAATGGATAATCGCTGTAGGCCTGCTCCATAACACTAGGGGGGACAAAAAGATGCCTTTTAACGCGCATCATTGCTTCCGACACATCCTCACCAAGACGATGCACACGGTTGAGCTGGAGCCCCTTTACCATCCTTCTCCGCTCGTCCTCGCGTACCCTTTCCTCTTTATCTGCACTCATCGGCGAAAAAATCCCTCTCCTCTGCCCTTTGCTTCTTCTCCAGGAACGAGTAAACCGCGCTATGCGGTGAACCATTTATCAGCATTTCTATTGCATCATGTGCAGCTATTGCCTGGTGTGGATAGCCGATTATGCCGATACTCTTTCCGTAAACGGAGATTTTAACACCTGTAATGTCTTCTATCACCCTTCTTGTTCTTCCATTTCGACCTATTACACGTCCCTTTATCCTCTTCAGTGTCTTTGGCGTGAGATGAGCGATAGAAATAACGTCGAATAAAAGAGACTCGTCATCAAGGAGTAAGAGCGCATTTTCAGGTGAAAAACCCCTGCCTATCGCATTTATCACGTCTGCAACTCTGAGCACCTTCAGGGGGTCTCCGCCCTCGATACCTTCTATATACACTTCTCCTTCCGTACTATCTACTTCTATCCGGCTATCTGATTTTTTCTCTATATTCTCCTTTACGATTCCGTTATGTCCAATTAGCACGCCAATTCTATCCTGCGGAATCCTGACATA
>JAUXHM010000030.1 GCA_030621535.1 Candidatus Methanophagales archaeon
GAAGAACAAGGGAGAGATATGGAAGGCAGCGAGTTTCATAAAGAGGTATCGGAGAGAAGTAAGAGCGATTTTAGCGGAAATAGCAGGGGGGAAGCCCACGGAGCATACGCTGAGAAAGAGCGAAGAGATTTTGGCAAGCCTGAGGAGAAGAGGCATATTAAAAGCCGCCGGAGTAGGAATGGAAATGGAGATGGGAGTGACAGAAGCGGAATCTAAAGCCAAACCTAAATCTAAAAAGGAAGTTGAAACGGTGGTGCCGAGCCCGAGCATAAGTCCCGACTCGGATTTGGGGTTGGAAGATGTTCTAGCACTGGGGACAGAAGACGTCCTTGAAAGAAGGTTGCAGACACAGGTACATAAAAAGGAGCTTTCTAATTCACTGAAACATGCTCGGCAACTCATCGTTCACGGGCATATTGCAATTAATGATAGGCGAGTTACCATTCCATCTTACATGGTGAGTTTGGAGGAGGAAAGAGGAATAGGCTACTATGGGCCTGCTCCTATTTCTACCACTACTAAGGAAAAAGGAGAGGTAGAGGGGGGAACTGACTGAAAATGGCAGACGACAAATGGGCAATCGCACACATTTTCTCTTCTTTTAACAATACCATTATCACGATTACGGATATGACGGGTGCGGAAACGATTGCGAGAGCTTCTGGCGGCATGATAGCCAAAGCGGACCGCGATGAGAGTTCTCCGTACACGGCGATGCAGATGGCAACGCAACTTGCAGATAAACTGAAAGAACGTGAAATAAGAGGGATACACGTGAAAGTAAAGGCGTCACCGGGGCGTAAAGCGAGAACTACTGCGCCGGGTGCACAGGCAGCGATAAGAGCTTTTGCACGTGCTGGACTCCGAATAGGAAAGATAGAGGACGTGTCGCCGATAGCACATAACATTGTGAAGCGTCCCGGAGGAAGGAGAGGGAGGCGAGTCTAAGACACAGATTAACGCAGATTAACACAGATGATAAGAATCAACACGGTTAAACTAAAATAAATCTGCGTAAATCTGTGTAAATCAGTGTCTAAAATATGTTGCCTAAAGTTTGTTTGAAATGGAAGTAAAAATAGAGGAGCGAGGGGAAAATGAAGTGGCATTCGTGCTTTCTGGTGTGAACGTGCGATTTGCAAATGCACTTAGAAGAGCAATGTTTGCTGAAGTGCCAAAGCTTGCAATTGATGTGGTGAATATCCATAAGAACACATCTTTATTATACGACGAGCAATTAGCGCTGCGTTTGGCTTTGATTCCGCTGAAGACCAAGCTCGGTGATTATAGTGCCGATGACCGGATATCACTGACGTTGGAAGCAGAAAGCCCGGAAAGAGAGGGCTATGTGATGGTCTATTCTAAAGAGCTTATCTCGTCTGACCCGGAGGTAGAACCGGCACTTGGTAACATACCTATTGTGAAACTAATCTCATTGGAAAAAGAAATCAGCGGTATAAGAACAGTTGCAAGACAACGAATCGCATTTGAAGCGATAGCAAGACTGGGCAGTGGAAGTGAACATGCGAAATGGCAGCCGGTTACTTCTTGTGCCTACAAAATCATGCCGAATGAAGAAGCTCAAGACGAGCCGTTGAATGCGACTAAGAACAGGTCAGTACGCCTCGCAGTGGAAGGAGATGGTTCTTTACCCGTGGATGAAATAATAACAGAAGCAGCGAGGATAATGCGAGAGAAATGCGAGTGTGTGGTGAACGAGCTAACGGGATAAAAAAATAAATTGTAGACGCAGACCAAATAGGTGTAAGGTTTTAGGTGTCAGGGATTTCAAGTGGATTAGAGGCTCGATTTTTTAGCTAATCAATTCTCATTCTGGACTGAACCTGAATTATAGTCGTTCCAGTAACAAATTACAATTAATAAACCACGAGATTTTACGAGATGAACACAACACTTTCTCTTTTTTTTAAAAAAAAGAAAACCTGTGCTAAAAAAAAAACAAAAAAAGTTTATAAATAATCTCGTGGAAATCTGTGTAATCTTGTGGTTAATAATTTTCGGAATGCCTATACATAGGGATAATAGAGTAGACACGAATTATTTATATTTATCATCTGATTTTTTGCTTTAGAAGAAAGTGAAACCAAAAGCGATTATACCGTTTAAGAAGGAAAGAGCAAAATCGAGATTAGGTGGAGTTTTAGGCGAAAAGGAACGAGAAGAGTTCGCTGTAAGAATGTTAGGGGATGTCTTAGTTGCACTATCAGAATCCGAGATAGAAGAAGTCGAGATAATCTCAACGTGCTCAGAGGAACAAATAAAGGAAGATTTGAACAGGGGGTTGAAGTTGAACTTAGAGTCGGAGTCAAAGCCGAACTTAAACTTAAAGCTGACCGTCAGGGAGGATGGGCGAGGGCTGAACGAAGTGCTAAATGAAGAGATAAAGGATGAAAAAGAGCCGGTACTGATAATAATGGCTGATGTTCCACTGGCAACGCCTGAAAGTATAAATGAAATTATCAGCCGCGAGGAGGACGTAGTGATAACACCGGGAAGAGAAGGGGGCACAAACGCTTTGTTCCTCCGTAAACCGTACAAATTCGCGGTTTCTTATTATGGGATTAGCTGTTTGAAACACATAGAAACGGCGAAGAGGCGGGATTTGAGCTGTGCCATTCACGATTCTTTTTTTATCAGTACGGATATAGACGAGGTAGATGACTTGATAGAACTATTGATTCACGGTAGAGGTTTCTCAGCGGAATATCTACGTAAAATCGGCGTTTCTATTCATGCAGATAACAACTCGAAGATGCGTGCAAAGGTAAAGGTGGGCAGATGAGCACCTTCACTTGGCCTCGGCACAGTCTAAAAAACAAGTGATTTACCACCGCCGAGAGCGCAGAGACCACAGAGTTTTTAGGCGGTTTTATAGCCAATAGAGTGCCTAAATCTGAGTGCCCTTATTCCTCTCTCGTGGAATAAACCCTTCCAGGGTTTTCGGGGATGTGGGCAGAGCCCACGATGTGTAATCTTGTGGCTATAAAACAACTTCATATTTTTAGAATTTTAAAAAGGTCTTTTCTAATGTCTTCATTGCCTATTATCTGTTGAGGATTATTGGCTGTTAATTCCTTCCGCATTGAGATTTTTTTTAGATTCATATTCATCAATCCTATTTAAACTGCCATTTCATATAACGTTCCGAGCGTATCCGAAGTTGGCCGACCGAAAAGGAGACTCTTTTTGGATACACTCTATTACCCGATGTGCCAATTTCTATTCCTTTTTAAGAACATAATTTTCTAATGAATTCAATGTCCAAATAGCATTTATTAGAATATCATCAAAAACTTCAGGAAGCTCTTTTTCTCCAATTAAAAATTCTTTTTTGATTTTTTCATATCGTTTGCCTTTTAAGTGTGCAACTCCCGTTGAGCGTAATTCTTGCAAATCTCTTAGAAATTCTATCAGCCCATTAAAATGCACATGTTTAGAATTTAAAAATATTTCAAGTTTATCAATTCCTTTTGCATTTTCTTTTGTAATATTAATTCCTTTTACTAATTCTTTTTCATTTAAAGAATCAATCAAAACTTTTGTAAGAGATAAAACTTGTTCATCGAATTCTTTTTGTTCATTTGTAAGTGGCACTCTTAGAGTTTTGAAATGATGCTCATCATCCTTTAAAAGAGGTTTGAAAAGCTGCCATCCAAATTTTTTCTTCCAATCTTCCTGAAAAGATCGAAATTTTTGTTTAAAAAATAAATCGCTTCTTTCTGAATCGGTGAATTCCGCTTTAAAATTCCTTGCCCAAGCTGTATAACTCATCCTGCCCTTGTGTGCGATGTTATAACTTTTCCAATGAAGTTGTTCTTTGTGGGATAAATAGCCGAGATCGCCTAAAAAAACCATCACATAATCAGGGTGATTATTGTCCATTCGCAAACTCCATAGACCTCCACAATACAAACATCCGTCTTCGACTGAATATTTCTCTGGTTGTGAATAATATTTAGTCAACACTTCTTTTCTGAAAAATACCGGTGTTACATAATATGGAGCGCCTTTATTCTTTCCGAAAAAATTTGCCAGTTTTTTTCCTTCGCATGTATTTAAAACTTCGTTTCCATCTTCATCAATATCAATAATAAAATCTTCAAACTTTTTTTCCTCTTCACCAAATAATTTAGGCTCAAAATCTTTTAGTCCAGTAATTAGTTTCTTACCCATTAACCAACCGTGTGATTTTTTATTATCATCGACAACATCCCAATTACGGGCCCCCACTGAATAAACATAATTATCTTTTTGTACATTTTCGTGAAACTCTTTTATACCTAATTCTTCTATTGTTTTTTCAGAAAAACGAGCGAAATCAAAGAAAATTGCAA
This sequence comes from Candidatus Methanophagales archaeon, assembly GCA_030621535.1. Taxonomy (GTDB): domain Archaea; phylum Halobacteriota; class Syntropharchaeia; order Alkanophagales; family Methanospirareceae; genus QEXZ01. The sequence continues at coordinate 4,356 of JAUXHM010000030.1, forward strand.
GATGCATTTTTTTAACGGCTAAAAATTCTTTAATATACTTTAGCTTAATTCGAATTTTATCGTCAGCCATTAAAACGACATCTTCTTCATCTCCATTATCATCAATAACAATAAATTTGTTTTTTCTCCTATCCTCATAAAGATTGAAGTGATGACGAAATTCCTCTGATACTTCAGGATACCCCTCTTTAATGCCATGAAAACCACGCCAAAAGATTAACGGTTCAACACCAGAACCTGAAAAACGATAATATTTTCCAACCTTTTTTCCATTCTCAAAGTGAAAAACAAAACCAGGAAAACCATTTCCGATACTTAAATCCCAAGATGGATCAGTCAATGATTTTTCGACTCTATCATTTGGTATTAACGCACAATAAAAAGTAGCCCATTCAAAATGAGTTTCATTGATTTCATACACAGTAATAAATTCTTCTTTTCCTAGATTACCTTCAATTTTCTTTTTCCAATCTTGGAATTGGAAATCTTTTATTGACATAACTTTTTCCACCCTATGCCCTTTTATCACCTTTCGATTTTAATATCTTATTTAGGAAGAGACATATAAAACCTTCGCAACTTTAGTGTATAGCGAAAATCGAAAATAAAAGCCGTTTTTTGGCTTCTTCAGGGCTGATGCCCTTTCCTTCATCGAGTTCCTTCAAGCATTCATCAACACTTTTTCTTTTTCACAAAAAGAAAACCTGTGCTAAAAGAAAAAACTCCTTCTGGTAAAGCTTTTCTTTCTAAGAAAAGTTTTCTCGTGAGAATCTGCGTAATCTTGTGGTTACTAATAATTTTCATTCCCCGCCGCCAAAATTACAATACCATTCCGGCCTTTCCGGCGGTTCAGATCCCAACATCTCTCGCCACTTCTCATCCGTAAGCCGCTCTCCAATAGGCTGCTTAAATTCATAATAACTCATCACCGGACCCGCGCCAATTAATATCCTGCCGTCTGGAACTTTATATGCGACAACAATCAACTCAACATACCCCACACCCTCTTCCAGAACGACTCTCCCCGATTTCATATCTGGACCTGCGGTATGAACGTCCGCAACAATTGTCGTCTTCTTTGCTTTTTCATCCACATCCCGGATTACCCCGTTTAAACTGTCTCCAAAATTCTTGATAAAATCGTAGTCCTCCCGTGTCAATTCCTGATTTCCCAATTCCGTATTCGATATATCCACAAGTCGCTCTAATATAGAACACAAACTATTTAACCGGTACTTTGCAGAATCATCAATTACATTCATCTCGTCCAGCCCGGTGGCAGTCATCCGAGTTAAAGCCAGCAGTCGGTTATAAAATTCCGGAACAGGCTCAACGTACCCAACTACCTCCGGTTCCGGCGCCGGCATTCCCGTTGTTGCCATACCATAACTCTGTTTTGCATATAGAATAGTGTCATGCCTTAATTCAGTCCACGAAGCCAGCGCAGTGGTCAATTCCTTATCTTGCCATGCTGCTGTCTGCATAAACGTCGGGTAGCCCGAATCGAACGTTTTCAATAGCGGCTTTAAAGCGTATAGCCAGCTCCAATACAAATTCTTATTCCATTCCGCAGCACCGAAACCATTGAATTCTCCCTCAAGCAGATTGAATTGCTCGTTATAACCGTCATAATTGGAATCCTCAAGTTGCTCCAACAGTTCCTTCGCTCGCTTTGAACCTAAAATAGCCATCACGTCTAAACCTCTCGGCGGGTCGCGAATTAGGCCAGCGTTTGGGTCAATTCTGAGTGTAAAAGGTTCTCCTGTTCCTGAATAACTCCCTACCTTTGGAAATACCAAGTTCTGGAACATATACGAATCAGGAATAAATCGCTGTCCCATGAATCTGAATCCCTTTGTGTTTTCCAGGCATTTGTCTGCCTGTTCAGGTGTAAATGGCGGTGGAATTTCGCAATCTCCTGTTCCACCGTATATTTCTGGCGTTCTACACTCAGCTAACTTCGCCTTTAACTTTTCTATATTCTCGTCTGTTAATTCATCTGGCACGAATACGCCATTAAATACGGTGTTCATCGCTTCTATGTATTCATAAGGGCCTAAATCGTCAGAAAGTCCGACATAGAAAGACGTTACTGAGTAGATTCTATCCCATTTATCTTTCAGTTCTTGACTTTCTGTAAATTCGGAAGCTACAAGACAGGCACCAATAGTTTGAAGTTTCGCATCCTCCGCCGAAACTAAACAGTCCGGGCAGCCGCCTTTTAATAAAAAACTCATCCGGCCGTACCACATAAACGCCTTAAAATAGTTCTTCAGTTTTTCGCTCCGCGTATAATGTCCTCGAGGAACGTATTGAGAGTAATCCTCTTTGTATTTGAAGATGGCGGATTCCGAAAAACCCGCATGTTTATCTATCAACGCCAGCTCTTCCTCCACGTCAGATTGGACAAAACCAGGCACTTCAAAACTATATTCTTCCAAATCCTCTGGGTCGAAGTACGCACTCGCTAAACCTGGGTCTCTGCATTTCCATTCATCCGTACACAGTTGTTCCTCTTTTGGCTGCAGCAAACTCAACCCAACAGCGAAATAGGCGACGTTCCTTCTTGATGCTTCTTTTAAGTCGCCACTAAAATTATAATTGTTATAATCTTCTACCGAATCATTCAGCAGTTCCTTGCTGATTTGCCATATCATATCGTAAAATTCTCGTTCCTCTATTTGTCTCAGCGTTTCGTCAAATTGTATATGATAAAGATGCAGTAACGAGTCAGAAGTGATAAAAACAGGTATTTTCTTCTGTTTTAACGTTTTATATGGTTTCGTGATGTATTCCTCTTTCAGGTTGAACGTGTTGCGGATAACTACAAAACCGTTCTTTTCCAGCATACGTGCGGCATCTTCATCCAGCGGGATTTTCGCACAGAAATCGTTGAAATTGGATATCTCTCCTGCGTTCAATGGCAGATTATACGGCGGAACTTCTAAACTGACGTTTAGCGAATTCAAGGAATAGTAGTGTATGAAACTCAGCTTAATTTCTGTTTGTACACCCGCTAAATTTACAGGTTCGGTTTTCAATGTGGGCGCTTCGGGTTCAGAAGGTGCTGGCTGCTGAATGCATCCACAGGAAAAAACTATTGCTGCGACTAATACCACTATTAACCCATAGATTATTAACGGTTTTGGACTCATCTTCATTGTATATAAAATATAATAGGGCATCCTTCTATTTAAGACACTGATTTACGCAGATTTATTTTAGTTTAACCGTGTTGATTCTTATCATCTGTGTTAATCTGCGTTAATCTGTGTCTATAATTTATCTAAACCTTGCGTGATTTAGCCTTTTGCCACCACAGTAATAAAAACAGGACCCCTTACATCTATTTTCTTCTTCTTTGATGTGACGTAACGCATCGCCATCTCGTCTATCTTTATGTTTATGTCCGTCCCGCTTCGCACTATCTTCGCCTTCACTTCGCACGGGTTATCTTTATCTATTTCTCCTCTTTCTGCTGCTTCTTCTATCCGGTGTGCGGCAAAAGCGGCAAGAGCATCTACAAACCTTATCCCCGTTGGCACGCCCTCTTCAAACACCGATTCCCATTTATTATCTTGTGGTATGGCAGATAGCGCCCCTTCGTGCACCACCACTTCGTTCAAATACGCGGGACCGCACAGAAGCGTGTTCTCCTCGGGCTCGGTTACCCATACTTCTATATCTGTTCCAAATAAAGAACCTCGATATGCGAGGAACTCACAGGGCGAGGGCTCGTTCCCTTTCTCTTCACATAGCCGAACGATATTCTTTGCGATTTCGTCTCCTTCTGCCGTCCTCGGTGTCGCTTCCATGCTTATCATACCCGCTATATCCAGGTCGCTCAATTCCCATGGTGCATAGAATTGCGGATATGCTAACGCCCGCATGTCTTTTGAATTATGCAGTATCATCGCTAATCGCTCTACACCCAATCCAAGGTTCATTACGGGGTATGGAATATCATATTGCGCCAGCGCAGTGGGAGAATAAACACCAAAAGTAGCTACTTCTACCCAGTCTATTCGAGGATGATACGCGAAAACCTCTATTTGTGTATCGGGCATATAATATTTCGACCGTTTCTCATCCTCACGGAATCGTAGTTTCTCGAACCCGAATTGCGAAAGCAGTCCCGTTGTGATGCTCTTACCTTCGTCTATGCTTACGTCATCACTGCAGAGCACACAGGATGCGGAATGGTAATTACGCAGTCGTATTTCACCCTCTCGCTGCTCTCTTCTGAAACATCTATCTACCGAGAACAGTCGTATCGGCAGCGGTTTCTTATTCACGATTTCCGCGAGCGTCAAGAACCAGCCGGAGGTCATGTGACTACGCAACGTAGCCCGTGAAGAAACAGGAGCGAGGCTTTTTAATTCCGGGAAGACCGCATCAAGCGCTTTTGTTACCTTCATATCTTCCACGCCTATACTTCTCGCAACTTCATATATCAGGTCATCGCCGTCTATCTCGCCTTTTTTATAGCGGTGCAGCGTATTCTTGAGCGCCGCCATTTCGTCTTTCGAGAGGTCCTTATCAAAGAAGGAGTTCATTTGCTTCACCCTTACCTCCGAAATGCCAATGTCCGGACGAGGCAGTCCCGCGAGATAATAGCAGCGGTCTAACACCGCAAGCGCTTCTTTTCCAAATTGTTTCTTCACTTCTTCCTCTTCTATTATCACGGGATTCATGACTTCTTCAAACCCGAGCCGCAGATACGCTTCTCGCAGCTTCTGGATGGTTTCAAATACGGGATGTGGTTTTCCATAGCTCAACGCGTGCAAAGACCTTGGGTATTTTTCATTGAGGCTTCTCTCACTTAAATACCTCGTGCCAGTCATCCAGGCGGCTTCGAAATCCTTGCTCGTTTCTTCTCGTATCTGTTTGGGATCGAATTTCATGGCTTTTTCATAATAGCTCCTATTGTTTATATCCGATGGTTATTTATATATCCTTACGTTTTAACTCTGAAGAGAACACAACTTGAAAATTAATTTCAAAATTTTTATTGCTCATTTTAAGCAATATTGTTCATAGTTAATTATATAAGATGGATAATCTGTTGGCAACATATATAAAAAACATATGCTGGAACCCATATTATTAGTGTAAAAAGAAAACCACGGTTTTAAAAATCCGAGATGAAGTCGG
>JAUXHM010000080.1 GCA_030621535.1 Candidatus Methanophagales archaeon
TTCAACTGCAAAACCATTTTTGATGAGAAGTCCAGACTCGTCACGTCAAATCGTCTCGAAAGCGGAATTGATAAGACTCCTGCACCGCAGCCGACATCTAAAATCTTATCACCGTCAGAATCGAGCCTGCGCTCTATTTCACTCGCCCACGCTTCTGGTCTGGTCCAGAACCATCTCGGACAGTTCTTATAGTCGTATTCGTATGCCAGGTTGTCCCAGCATTCCCGTAATTTCAGTTCGTTCTTCATTTTTTAGGTTTGATGTTTGAGTGGTGAGGTTTAAGAAGCCAGTTAGCTATTTTCTCACACTAAACCCGTTATTTATCATTCCCTGCTCTTCCACGTCCATACTTCGCTTTTGTCCTCCTTCGGATTTCCCGACCGATCATCATCATCTCTTCCGCAGATAATGGTGTGGGAACAGAAGTCTGTGAGTTGTTGTATATTTTCTGTGCGAACTCCCTGAACAAATCGGCAATGCCACTCGTAGGGTCATATTCAATCACGGTATTACCATCTATTTCGGCTTCGGCAATCTCGTGCGCATTGGGTATATGCCCGATGACCCGCGAGCCAATCTGTTCCGCGAAATCGTAAACCACGTCCGCTTCATCCAGCATACCACGAACGTTGTAGATGATGCCACCCAATGGCGACCCGCCTTTGTTTGCGAACTCGCTTATACCACGGCAGATATTGTTTGCCGCGTAAAGAGCGAGATAATCCGCAGACGTTACGATATAGACCTCATCTGCCAATCCTCTTCGCAGCGGCATTGCAAAACCACCGCAGACCACGTCGCCAAGCACGTCGTATATCACAATGTCTGGCTTTAGTTCCTCAAACGCATTCAGCCGCTTGAGCAAATCTATCGCGACGATAACGCCTCTACCCGCGCATCCGAAACCGGGCCGTGGACCCCCGCACTCAGCGCAATAAACGCCCCGATAACCCCTGTGGATGACGTTCGCAAGCTCGATTTTTTTTCCTTCCACGAGCTCATCTAACCCAAGCCGTTCTATTCCTTTATCCCGCGATATGTCAAGTATGGTTGGTATCTGAACCTCACCGGTCAGGTTTCTGGTACAGTCTGCCTTGGGGTCGCAGCCAATCATCATCACCGATAGCCCCTGTTCAGCCAATGCCGCGGCGATGTTCGACCCTGTCGTGGATTTCCCTATTCCTCCTTTGCCATAAAATGCTATTTGTCTCATCTTTTTTTAGGTTTGAGGTTTGAGTGGTGAGGTTTGAGGGAGCAGAGTCCTGTCATCTGTTTCTCACACCTCATACCCCACACCTTCACACCTCCCTCCGTTTTGAGAGTGATTTTATCAAACCATTTAGCATTCTTCCGATTTCTTCACTCAGATTGAAAAGTTCTTGATATTTTTTGTCGCTCAGATAATTTAAGTCTTTTGCCAACAATAGATAATATTCCGTCTCTGACAGCGAACCATGCGATATGGAGAGCATCTGAATATATTCTTTTAAATGTTGTCGCTTGGAACCTTCTGCGATGTTCGCAGCAACAGAAGCCGCGGAACGCCGAATTTGCGATATCAATCCGAACTTTTCTTCATTTGGAAATTGTTGCGTAATCTTATACACTTCTAACACGAACTCATGGCTCTTCTCCCACACTTTCAAGTCCTCAAACCCTTTTATCTTACTCATCTTCCTATCACCTGATACTTATCACCTGACACCTGACACCTCCTCCACCCTCACATCTCACACCTATCACCTATTGCTCCCTCACGAATAATCGCAAACATATCAGCCAATTTTGCCCACTGCGGGATCATACTGGTTCTATAAGGGTCGTATTCGAGCATGCACAGCAGAGGATTTCTCGTCTTCGGTTTGTTTAGCGCCTCTTTCAGATGCATTGCGAGTTCAATCGCGCATTCAAAACCTACTCGCTGGTGGTGAAGCATAAAATCCATGGGATTGAAGGTTCTTATGCCTTCTTTATTGTGTTCATGAACTGGATTGGTAAGACTGGACAGAACAGCGAGGTCCGTCCCAGTTCTTTTCATCGCTTTTATCTCTTCTGCCGCAGTCGGGTTCACCAAGACCTCCGGGTCTGAGCCGTACTCCCGCGCCCAGGCAACGGATATATTTAGCACCTCTTGTATGGCTGATTCGGAAAGCAGCCGTTCTAAACCACGCGTGTTGTATATTATGACACTTGCTTTCATCCCCATATCCTGCAATAGCATCAGTTCGAGGCTGTGCAGTCCACCCATACCGTTGTAAGCGACTTTTTTACCCTCTACTCCCTTCCGGGCTTTGTAAAGTCGCTCAGTCACGTGTTTCTTACGCTGTTCTATCACTTTCTCCGCCTCTCCTTCTTTGCCCATTCGTTTCGCGATTTCCGTAAAAACCCGCACACTTCCCTCTATTCCATAAGGGCTTAACAATTCCGCATCCTCGCTATTCTGGTATTCTTCCAATTGCACAGTCGAAAAATAATCAACGCCCATCTTTTCTTTCATCCGTTTCGCCCACGCCATCGGGAAATCCGTGATGTTAAGCTCGGCTTTTGGTAATTCATACAGGTCTTTCACCCTGGTATGGTCAAAGCAAACCTTGTTTATTGCAATGCCCATTTCGTTCAGCATCGAAGCCATCTCTTCGGTCTTTAAACCTGCACCATGAATAGGAAAAGTGATGATGTTCACGGACCCGTCGTTTTTATCTGTTCTTTCGCTCTCCACACCATTGCACAGCATCTGGTCGGTAATGGCATAAAGAGCGTCCGGATAGCCAACGGGTTTGGATTTATCGGTAAAATCTCCTGTCGTGTACACGACCTCGCAGCCAACGTCTCCCTTTGCTTTTGTCTCTTCTATCACCGCCTTGAAATCATCGCCGATTAAATCGCTTGCACAGGTCGTTATCACCAGAATCAGATTTGGATGATATTTCTCGAAAGTCTCTTTGATTCCCATGCGTAATTTGTCCTCACCGCCATAAACAACTTCTAAATCGTTCATATCGGTGCATGGCGTCTCGTAAAACGGCAGATAGGGTCTGAACGGGTTTAATTTGCGCTGAAATGAGCATCCGATTGGTCCGTGTATCAGCGGCACGGCATCCACAATCGCTTCTGCAACCATCAAAGCGCTGGAAACCTTACCAGGTATGGCCGTTATTCCGTGCAGTGGTAGAGAACTGTAGGCGTTGATAAGCGGTCTTAAAAAACCCGCTTCTCCATTTGTTCCTTCGTGCATCATTTTTTGTTTCCTCTTTTATCAGGTTTGAGGTGTCAGGTTTGAGGTGATAGGTATTGGGTGTTAGGTTTAAGAGGACTTACACCTTACACCTCTTTTCCTCTACCATTTGGTTTTATAGGGCTTATAGGCACGATATACGGTCTTCCATCTTAATCCACCTCAACACTTCCGAATAAATAAGTGCTTAAACCGATCATAAAGATACAAAAACATACCAGAACGAATAGGTCCAGGGCTAAAGAGAAATGTCCCATTCCTATCAGACAATACCTCAGTCCATCAACACCATAAGTTAAAGGATTGATGTAGCTCAAATATTTTAGCCAAAGAGGCAATCGCTCTAATGGAAATAATGCGGAAGATAAGATAAAAATAGGAAATGTGAAAAGAGTCATTATTAAATGAAAACCCTGCATGTCATTTATTATTGATGCGAATATCAGTCCTAAACAAACAAATGAAGTAGCAATTAGAATCATGCATATTACAGCGGACAAAAAACCTAAAAGTCCTGTTATCTTGAAACCGATCCCCATTGCGATTAACAATATTAAAATTCCTTGTAGTAGTGCCGTTGTCACTCCTCCCAGTGTTTTACCTAAGACAATAGAAACCCTGCTAACAGGTGCAACCATTATTTCTTTCAAGAATCCAAACTGCCTATCCCAGATAACGGACAGCCCACTCGTAATTGAATTAAAAAGCAAAGCCATTCCAATAATGCCCGGTGCAAGAAAGGCTATATAATTGACTCCCGGTGGCATGTCGGAGAATTTAAAAGCGGCGTCAAATCCCATTCCTAAAAACAGAAGAAAAAAGAGCGGCATTGCCAATGAGCCAATGAGTCTGCTTCTTGCCCTGAAAAACCTCTTCATTTCCCTGAGCCAGATCGTATATATTGCAGTAAAATCGAGTGATTTCATCTTTTCCCTCCCATTCTCATACTTGCTTTTGCTTTCATTCTAATTTGCTCTTTTACACTTGCTTCTTGCTCCCGGATCGTTCTTCCCGTGAATGTAAGAAAAACGTCCTCTAAGGTCGGTTTGCGCAAACTAACTGATTGAACAAAAATACCTTCTTCATGGGCAAGACGCAGTATCCGCGGTATCATTATTTCACCATTTTCCACACTCAAAAATAAAAAATCGTCATGCAAACGTATTCTTTTTATGTACTCAATTTTTGTTAATATATCTGAAAATTTTCCACCATCAGAAACCTGTACGGATATTATATCTTCACCAATAGCGTTTTTCAGGTTGTTTGGCTTATCTAAGGCGATTATTTTGCCATTGTCAATGATTGCCACTCTATCGCAAAGATAATCTGCCTCTTCCATATAGTGAGTGGTTAAAACAACCGTTACCTTTTGAGCTTTGTTCAGCCTTTTGATATATTCCCAAATGCGGTGCCTTGTTTGAGCATCCAAACCAAGCGTTGGCTCATCTAAAAAAAGAACCTTGGGATAGTGCATCAGTCCACGAGCAATTTCTAATCTCCGCTGCATTCCGCCGGAATAAAATTTAACGAAAGCTTTTGCTCTGTCGTTTAGCTCAACCAAATCTAAGACCTCGGCGATTCTCTTCTCTCTCTTCTCTTTGTTTAGACCATACATTCGGGCATGAAAATCCAGATTCTCTCTACCTGTTAATTCTGTGTCTATACTGGGGTCTTGAAAAACAATGCCAATAGACCTTCTCACTGCATCCTGCTCTTTTAGAATATTGTGGTGCCATACTTCTGCAAAACCCGATGTGGGCTTGAGTAAAGTAGCCAGCATTTTGATTATTGTCGTTTTACCCGCACCATTGGGACCAAGCAGTCCAAATATCTCTCCTCTTCTTATACCGAGGCTTACGTTATCTACTGCCTTAATATTTCCATACTTTTTTGTCAGCTCTATGATTTGAATTATGTGCTCGTTCATTTTTCAAAAAACCCTGCATAAAATCTTGCACTTTATCTACCACTCAATTTCTTTCAGTACTTTTATCTCCATATTGTCTTACTGGTCTTATAGGCACGATATAAGGTCTCTCATCGTGATTGTTCACTTTTACTTCAACACCGTAAACATGTTTTATGTTTTCAGGGGTTAGCACGGAAGCAGGATTTCCAGCGGCAAAAATCTTACCACTATTCATCATTATTATTCTATCAGCGTATCTTGAAGCTAAGTTAAGGTCGTGGATAGCCATAATCGCCGAGATTTGCTTTTCTCTCACGATGTTTTTTATGATGTCCATCACTTCAAGCTGGTGTCGGATGTCGAGGTTGGAG
>JAUXHM010000036.1 GCA_030621535.1 Candidatus Methanophagales archaeon
ACGGCACGAGATTCGGTGAGTATTCTCGATAACGAGGATATTTCAACCATCTTCGTGCGTGTGCGAAATATAGGGGAAGCGGAGGAGATAGCAGCGGAGATAGAGGAGCGAATAGATGACAATCACAAGCTGGATGATTTTACGTCTGCAATGACGATGGGAAGCGCGATAGAGCAGATGGAATCCATTTTCGGGATAGTGCAAGCGGTTTTAATCGCCATCGCTTCCATATCGCTTATCGTTGCAGCTATGGGGATAATGAACACGATCTTGATGTCCGTGATGGAGCGTACGCATGAGATTGGCGTGATGAAAGCGATCGGCGCGAAGAACAGAAATATTCTTTTTCTGTTCTTACTCGAAGCGGGAGTAGTGAGTGCAATAGGAGGCGTGTGTGGCTGTATTCTCGGCGTGATTGGCGCTCATGCTATAAGTTTCGGTATACAGATGTTGTTTGACGTGGAAATCGCAGCGATTGTGAAACCCGAAGTTCTGCTCGGCGGGGTAGCGGTTGCGATGCTCGTGGGTATTCTGTCAGGGTTGTATCCAGCGAGGAAGGCGTCAAAGATGAGTCCCGTGGAAGCGGTGAGGTATGAGTAAACAAACCTTCTTTCTGAAGAAAGAAGCTTTACCAACAACCTTTCTTTAAAAAAGAAAGCTTGACCAAAGAAACAAGAGTATTTTTGCTTCGCAAAAACCACTTAAAGAGTTTTAGTAATCCATACCAAAGATCAAACCTTTTGCTTCTCTAATTATATAGCGGGGAAGGTATCGGAAACCCCGAAGGGGGTTTCTGATTGTTTTAGTGGATTACCCTCTGCGTACTCCGCGGTAATAAATCGCAGACTATATTTTTAAATAGTGCCCTAATATTATTACTATATAAAGCATACATATTTAACCAAACAAGAATGAGGAAAATAGTGAACAAGCCAGACTTGAAACTGTTTCTGTTCTATGGATTAGTGCTTATACCAACTTTCTTTTTGTGCTGCTCGCGAAACGACATGGCTTTCTTCTTTGTTCTCGTGGCGATGCTTCTGACAAGCGTGATAGAGATACCCATCTACGGGTTTAGAACAAAGAAGCCAGGATATAGTGCGCTTGAGGCAGCGTATATCGGTGATTTTTATGGCGTGCCAATATCAGAGGAGATGCAGGCAGATAATGGAAGGACATATAAAACACAGGTAACACTGAATGTAGGCGGCTTCATTATACCACTGCTTTTCTCAGTTTATCTGCTGCTGAACTATTCCACACTCTTGTTAGAAATAGCGCTGGCTATCTTGCTAATGGCTCTCTTTTCCTACATGCTTTTAGAGGTAAAAGCAGGTGTGGGCATCGTAATTCCCAGTTACGTGGGTATATTTGCCATTCCTCTTGCACTTATACTCGCGCCCGAAGTACAAGCAGGGAATACAGCAATAACGGGGTTAATATTTATACTGGCAATTTTTGGCATTCTATTGGGACTGTTAATAGCAGTGGCAACACTGTCCCGAGAAGAAGTAGGAAGCGCTTTTTTTAATCTCGGTGGCATAGGCAGCTTTCAGCCCATATACCTCATCTCCATTCTGGCTTTGTTGATTGGAACAGTACCGTAGCATAGCACGGCACAGCACCGCATACTATCTTGCACAAAGACACAGATGAACGCAGATTAACACAGATAAGAAGAGCAATACCGTTAACCCCATTCAACAAGAGAAAGAAAAAATCCGTGTGAATCGGTGCAAATCCGTGTCTTAAATAGGGGGAAGTCCTACTTTAGGTACAATGAAAAATGAAAAGTGCAAACGTAAAGTAATATTAAAATTAGGTGGCAGTCTGATAGAAAAATCACGGGACATCCTGCGGGTTCTTGTAGATTATGCCCGTGAGCGTGATGGGGATAAAAATAGAGATTTTACTCTAGTACTGATTCCCGGTGGTGGACCTTTTGCAGAAACGGTAAGAAATATCTCTGCGACTATGTCAATACCCGATGAACCAGCACATTGGATGGCTGTTCTCGCAATGCACCAGTACGGGCTTTTTTTGGCTGCTTGTAGCGGCGACGGTGAAAACGGTATACATTTGGTCGAAAGCGTGAATGAGGATGAAATAGACCGGGCGGGACCGATATGCATATTACTGCCCTATAAGATACTAAAACAGGATGATTGCTTGCCTCATACCTGGGGCGTCACGTCGGACACGATAGCTGCGTTTGTCGCAAACCGGCTGGGTGAAAAAAGATTCATAAAATTGACCGATGTAGATGGAATACAGAATAAAAAGAGCGGGCATCTTATCGAAAAAATCCGGGCGAACGAGCTGGCGGGGAAATCAGCAGAGGGGCTGAATTGTACTGATGCTGAGCTTCCCGGATTTTTAATGCAGACCAAAATGAGCTGCATTATTGTAAACGGCAACTACCCCAACAGGATAATAGATGCAATCGAGGAGAAAGAGAACGTGAACAAGACGGTCTGCACAAAAATCTTTTAGATTAGAGTCCAGAAAGAACAATTTTTGATAATCGGACGCAGATGAACGCAGATAATCAGGATTTTAAACTTATTTTTGGCACTAAACCGTAAGTAAAACGTAAGGCATTTGATAATTTGAGGAAATAGTTTTCTGCGTAAATCCGCGTAAATCTGCGTCCTAAATAGGTAGAAGTTATACGTTATCTACAACCAGAAAACTTAAACAATGATTGAAACCGTCTTAAAACTCTGCGTACTCTGCGATCTCCGCGGTGAAAAATCACTTGATTTTTAGATAGTACCCACAGAAGCTTTCTTTCGACGAGCACGCGGACGTGGGCGCGGGGAAAGAGAATCCACATCTAGATCTAACCCTTTTTCCAGTTCCTTATACCTATTCCGGATTGTGATCTCCGTTGTACCCACTACCTTGGCTATTTCCTTCTCCGTTCGGTACTCGCCACTTAAAACCGCGGCAATGTATATCGCCGCTGCTGCTGTTCCTATTGGTGCCCAGCCCCTCGCAGTTCCCGTTCCCTCATTCCTCTTTAGTATCTCTATTGCCCTTTCCCTTATCGCCTCGCTTAATCCTAATGCGGAGCAGAACCGAGGAATGTAATGCGATGGGTCAGCAGGGGCAATCTTCAATGCAAATTTCCTTAAAAGGAAAATATACGCACGCCTTATTTTCTTCAGGGGGCTTCTTGACACCCGCGCAATTTCCTTCAGCGTTCGTGGAATCCCATTTTGCCTGCAAATAATGTACAGCATTGCAGAGACCAATTCTTCTATACTGCGTCCCTTGATCAAATTCCGTTTCGCCGCTTTTCGGTACAGCACAGAAGTCATCTCTTTAATATCATTCGGCAGCTTAAGTGCGCATGCCATTCTATCTATCTCGATAAGTGCGAAGGCAAGGGTCTTCTCGCTACTGTCCATGTTTACCCACTTTAATCGCTGTATCCCCGCAGGTAATTTTGGCGTTGGTGTGCTCAGCCCTTTATCATGAATTCTATAACTCATACCCGGGCCTGTCCTTACCCTTTTTGATGCTTGCTCGGAATCGTACGCACGCCATTCTGGTCCGAGGTCCACGAGATTCTCCGCTATCACCATCCCACAGTCGGCACAGTACAGTTCTGCATGCTTAGAATCCGATACAACGTTTTTTGAGCCGCATTCTGGACATATTTTTAGTTTGTTTGCCATACCGAAAATGTGTATATTTTTTCTATTATATAATACTTTCGTTTTTATTGTATATAAGCTGTAACTTCCTTCTATTTGAGACACGTATTTTTTCTTTCGTTTTTTGAGACCGAAAACTTTTTATATTGCCTCGACATATTTTAAAAAGCATGGCAAAAGTTAGCGAAAGGGATATTTAAAAAAAAAGGAGGTGATTGAAAATGGTAGAAGAAAAACAGGGGGAATTGAAACAGTTGTTTGTTTACGAACATGATGCAAGTCGGCTGGAACTTTTCATCAGAATTGTGTATTCGTTCGTTGTAATGCTGGTGTTAGCTGTGTACGGATTTATCGCAGAGATATGCATGCTTATTCAGTGGCTTGTGATATTGATACTCGGACGCAGAAGCGAGGGGTTAAGCAACTTCATTAAGGGGTACCTGGAATATTATGTGCACGTGATAGGCTATGTTGCCTGGATGACCGACGACAGACCAGGAATATTCCCAAAGCCGGTTGAGATATACGAGAAAAAGTGAACGAGGTATTCATCAATAAATCGGTGAATACCTGCGATAACCTTTTTCTTTTTTTCTTTTTATACTTTATTCATGACATAATTTCAATTTGAGGATAATAACTTTACATATCTTAGGTGATATAATATATACAAATATAAAAATAAAATGAGAACTGCGTGGCTGAAGATAAGGATGGGGATGTGTGTAGTGCTCCTGTTTGCAGTGATATATGCGTTATTAATCGTTATAGCCACTTTCACCTGGGCAGGAACGCCGCTAATTTATGCCTTACTTGCCTTCGTAATGGTAGGTATTCAGTTCTTTATAGGTCCAAAGATAGTGGAGCGATCAATGCGTGTTCGGTATGTTACGGAACAAGAGCAGCCGGAATTGCACCGGATGGTGACCGAATTAGCGATGAAGGCGGGCATCCCCAAACCAAGAGTAGGGATTTCCGAGATAGCAATACCTAACGCTTTCGCGTTCGGCACCTCGAAAAAGAAAGCGAGGGTTTGCGTCACGAGAAGATTAATGGAGATGTTAAGCAGGGACGAATTAGAAGCTGTTTTAGGGCATGAACTTTCGCATATAAAACATCAAGATATGGTAGTTATAACGGCGCTGAGCGTGATACCGATGATATGCTACTTTATTTATTTCAGTTTCTTCTGGTCGGGCATCTTCGGCGGTATGGGCAGAAGTAGAGATGGAGCGTTACCAATGATGGCTATTGCTCTTATCGCCTTCGTGGTGTATTTCATAAGCAACCTTATCGTGCTTTACGTGTCTCGTATAAGGGAGTATTATGCGGATGCGGGAAGTGCTGAGCTCACGAGGAAGCCGCAGGCACTCGCTTCTGCGTTATACAAAATGATTTACGGTAGTGCAGGTGCGAAGCCGGAAAAGGTAAAAAAGGAGATGGAAAGCATGCGTGCTTTCTTCGCTGCCGACCCGGTAACAGCGAGAAGGGATTTAAAGGATTTGCGTGCTGCCGACCTGAATAAGGATGGGAAGATAGATGAATATGAACTAAGAGCTTTTGCAGAAAGGGCAAGAGCAAGCCGTGCTGATAGGTTGATGGAAATCTTTTCCACGCATCCTACCCCTGTGAGCAGGGTTAAGAAGTTGGGGGAGTATCTTTAAAGACGTTTTGAATTTCATTTCCGAAACGGGAAAATTACGCACCAAATAGTTAAACTACAAAAATTAGTGATTTTAAGGAGGTAAAACATGCTTGAATACGTGATTGTAGGGTTGCTCGTTGCAATCCTGCTTGGATTGGTCTTTTTGGGCATTTTGCTTAGGAAGAGAAAGGAAATAGTAGAGATAGACTCAACAAAGTTAAGTGAAGACATCTCGGTGAAAATAAGGGAGGACGTTTCCAAAGCGGTTCGTGAAACGGTAAGCGAAGTGTCAGAACGTGTGGGCGGTGTTTCGAGTACTCTGAAGTCAGTTGTGGAATTGTTTGAAAAAATAAGAAGTGAACTTCCAAAGGATGTTAAAGAGCCGGTAAATGAGGTCCTGGAACGCGCACTGCGGGATTTAAGGGAATTTGATGGGAATATAGCAGAGATGAGCAATGAATTACCAAATAAAGTCCTTAAAAGCATACAATCTGGCATTAGCGTTAGGAAGGGGAAAGTAGGGGAGCTTGCCACTCTTATGTCCCTCTTGGGCGAATATAAAAGAATTATTCCTTTAGGGCAGCCTATTGATTTTATCGGGGTTAGCGATGACTACATTGACTTTATAGAAGTGAAAACAGGGACAGCAGGATTATCACCAATGGAGACAGAAATAAAGGAACTGATAGAGAAAGGAAAGGTGAGATTTATTTTGAGGAAGGAAGATGTGGAAATTATTATGCCTGAGGAAATTGAAGGGGAAAAGTTTAATACTGAGCTTGAGGAGGAGGTTAAGGGTACGGAATCAGTTATTTTTAAATTTGGGGAATCAAAAGACCCAAAAGTTATTCCACGGCTGATAGAATTCACAAAAAGTAAAGATGGAAACGAGAGAAGATTAGCAGCCTCTGCTCTCGGAAAACTTTCGGGTTTCCAGCCCCAAATGTTAGAAGCAGTTCCACCACTCATAGAATTGCTTGAGGATGAAAATCCACAGATAAGACAATATTCAGCAAAAGCATTGGGAAAAATAGGAAGAAGGGATGCAATACCTTACCTCAAACAGCTCATGAACGACAAAAAAGAGTATGTGGGGTCAGCGGCAAAATTGGCTATTAGCCAAATAGAAGGCGAAGTTGGGGAATTAAGAGGTGAGATTTACGTTTGTCTAAATTGTGGCGAGCCCATTAGTGGTGAGTTTGATGTTTGTCCGTATTGCGGTGAGCCATTGATAAAGTAAGGAAGAAGTATGAAGCTATCATATGTGATTTTTTACTCACCTCACACCCTCCACTGCCACCATTATCGTCTTCACTATATCCCTCTCGCTCCATCTTGACGAATCTATCACCAGATCGTAAATGAAAAGGTCGTTCAAATTTATACCGTAATATTGCTCATATCGGTTGTTTTCTGAGCATTCTCTTTTTTTCATAGCAGAAAGAGCCTCTTCGTAGGCTATCCCTTCACGAGCTGCAATTCTCCTCGCTCTTATTTCCGCCGGTGCTTTTAGCCATATCTTCAGATATGCATCAGGAACGAAGAATCCGGACAACCTGCCTTCTACAATGACATTCTCCCGCTTCATCGCATCTTCTCCCTGCCGCTCATCTATTTGTCTATCGAAATCGTCATCGGTTTCCGCCAATTTGTTAAAATGCTCTAACTGCAATTTCTTTTCCTTCGCTATTTGCCGAAACATCTCGCCAGCGGAAATTAGTTCTACGGATAATTCCTCTGATAGCAACTTCGCAACCGTTGTTGTGCCACTGCCCGGAAGACCACTTATTGTTATTCGCATAAACTTTTATTAAAAAGAAAAGTTTAATCAAAAGAATAAGTTTTTTTTTTATAAAATGACGAAGAACACGAACATGATATACATCATTGACGTCACGAACAGGGACGGGGTGCAGACATCGAAATTGGGCTTAGCGAAGTTGGAGAAGACATTGCTGAACCTTTACCTGGATGAGATGGGCGTCTTCCAGAGCGAGTTCGGGTTTCCCGTCACGAAGCACGAGACGAACTATTTGAATGCCAATCTGGCGTTAGCAGAGATAGGTGCTCTGAAACGCATACGACTCTGCGGGTGGTTGAGAGCAATAAAGGGAGATGTAGAAGAAGCTTTTCGACTGGTGCCGAAGCTGAAGCACGTTAATTTGAGTATATCAACATCTAAGCAGATGATAGAGGGCAAATTCAGGGGCAAATTCGGCTGGGAGGACATAATAAGAGAGATGTGCGAGGCAGTTGATGCCGCGAGAGGACACGGTGCGGAGACTATCGGAGTCAATGCAGAAGACGCTTCGAGGACAGAACTCGAACGGCTGATAGAATTTGCCGAAGCTGCTAAACAGCATGGCGCAGACAGGATAAGGTACTGCGACACGCTCGGCTATGACGACCCGTTCACTATGTATGAGCGAGTAAAAGCACTCGCAGAGGTGGTGTGTATTCCCATCGAACTGCACTGCCATAATGATTTGGGTATGGCAGTCGCCTGCTCGATTGCCGGAGCCAAAGGAGCAATAGATGCGGGTGTTGATGCGTACATCAACACCACGGTCAACGGAATGGGCGAGCGAGCCGGCAATGCAGACCTGGTCGCAACAATACTTGCGGTAAAGAAAGCGAGCGGTTTTGAAAACAAATATCGATTACAGGATGTAGATTTAAGCCACGCATGGCGGATCTGCAACTACGCATCTCTTTCTTTTAGAGTCCCCATCCCGGTCAACCAGCCCGCGGTAGGTGATAACGCCTTTGCACATGAATCTGGCATACATGCTGACGGCGCACTGAAGGACAGCAGGAATTATGAACTGTATCACTACACCGAAGTAGGCAGGGGACATATCGAGCAGATTGAGACGGGCAGGCTTATAACAACGGGCGAATACTCCGGAATAAAAGGGTTCAAGAACGTGGCGGGGAAATACGAGCTAAAATTCCGTGATGACAAAGAAGCCCGGGAAATATTAGAGCTCGTGAGGTATGCGAACGTGCATACACAGAAGCAGGTAACGGAGGATGAGATGGGGTTCATTGCACAATACCCTGAGCAAGCCCGGAAGATTATGTCGGTACAACCATGAACATAAATCCCAATGTCAAATACTACCAAATCCCAAAGAGAAAGGATAAGTTGTAGCATATCTTTTAAGAAGGAGAAGAAAATAGAAAGGCAACAACCTTTTTATTTACGCTCACCACTTCAATTATTGTGTAGAAAAAACAAGATAAAATGAGGACTTATATCTTTAAGGTGGCAATTGAACCGGATGAGGATAAGTGGGTTGCTTACTCTCCAGAACTCAAAGACAGAGGAGGAGCAACTTGGGGGGGAGACCAAAGAAGAAGCATTAAATAATTTGCAAGATGTAATTCGGTTAGTCATTGAAGATATGGAGGAATGCGGAGAGCTACCCTCTTTTGAATCGAAGATTTTCTTTTCATAAAGGAAGCCAGACTTTCAGTCCCAAAATCCTCAAAATTATGATTGAGGATCAGGCAAGATGGAGTGAAAATGATTTAAAGCGCTTAAAAATACTGAAATAAAAATCGAAAAATTAATATATACGATTGACTTAAATTATGAAGTGATTAATATGCCTGGAACAGTTGCAGAAAAGATAATTAACGAGCATATTGTAGATGTAGAGGGCGAAATAGCGCCTGGGGAAGAGGTTGCTTTGAAGATTGACCAGACGCTTACGCAGGATGCAACAGGT
>JAUXHM010000060.1 GCA_030621535.1 Candidatus Methanophagales archaeon
TTGCGGAGTATCCTTATGAATGACATAAGGTTGATATGGGGTTGAAAGCATATAAAAGTATCGAAAAGCTGTTTAAATATGGGACGGCCTCTTAAGTACAGGGCCTGCCCTTAAGCACGAATGCCGATAACTTAAACTACCCTTTTATCATAGGTATATAAAAGCTTTCCGATTTTTTTATTTTTGATGCTTTTCTCCAAAAAGTTTGTTTTATAGAGCGATGTGTACCAAGTTTTGTGCGCTCTAAGTTTTTCCTTTTCTTCCTCTATCGCAACCACAGGTACAGTATCTATCTTCTCGTAACTATAACCCTTTTGCCCCGATATGTACTTCTCCACCACTTCCCATCATTGCCCTACTGATTGCGAAGCGTTTTTGATTGGATATACTGTATAACTCCCTTCTATTTGAGACACAGATTTACACGGATTTTTTTGTTGGGCTGTGTGCTATTTTTAACGGCTTTGCCCCTACGTTTCATCTTGTCGGTGTTAATTAAGCCCTTTCAGGGCTTGCGGGAATGTGGGCAGAGCCCACAAGCGTTAATCCGTGTCAACAATTTATTTTTTTGATAATGCCTTCTTTATCGCATCCACGAGCAATCTACCGGCTTGCTGCATTATCGGTCTTTCAGGACCCATGTAAGCCACACACTCGTTGTCGTGCATCTGCGCAACCGCGTCTTCAAACGATTTCATATCTTTGTAAGACATACCCACGAGCTTCGGCGCGATTTTTGATGCCGTGCCGCAGGGTGTATCGCGGGTGACTTTTATGGTTTCGATAACCTTCTGTTTTGCATTAACCCTCAGTTCAAATTTCGGCTTTCCGAAAGATGCGACAAACGATTTTACCTGTTCATTGTCGCTCGTATCCGTATCCAGCGAACAAAGAGGTTCCGGGAACTCAATATGTACGCCATTCTTTTTTAGCTCCTCGGCAATCGAATATTTACCCTCGGGTATCAAGTTCGGGTCTTCGATAGGCCAGAGGACAGCCTTTGCCCCTGTCCGTTCCGCGATGATTGGCACGAGGTCCCCTGCTTTTGGGAGTATGCCAAGCACCAGTAGAAGGTCACACTCGGGTAGCGGGATGTCCGCAGGCATGTCCTTCTCCGGCTCGTCAAGCGACACGGATGCGACTTTAAGGTCGTATAAGCTCACTATCTGCTCGGCAAACTCGCTCATAGCTAAATGCTCGGTTACCAGTTCCCCAAACGACCCGTGATACAGTATGTATATTCGGTTATTCATAGAACGTTTCTTAATCTCTTTTTATCGTTGATAAAAAAAAATCTTCTGTGTTACAGAGTGATAAATTTTGAATGGGTTCGCGGGTTATGGCAAGAAAGAAAAAAGGAAGGAGAACACACATAATAAAGGTTTACTGCACTAAATGCCGTACTTTACTCTACAAATACCAAAAAGAAGGTCTCGGGTCGCTGATAAAGTGCTACAAAGACAGGATAAGCGAAGATTACACAGACGGCGATTTAAAATGCCCGAACTGTGGTGAAACATTTGCCCGAGAAGCGGTGTATCATAGGAAGCCAGCTAACAAGATTATCCGTGGTAAAGTTTATGTTAGACGTTAGATTTATGTTTAAATAAGAACAGATAGATAATAAAATAGTGCAGAACCAAGAATACCGTCCTGCCGCCGTAACTCAGTTGGTAGAGTGCCCGGCTGTTAACCGGCTTGTCACAGGTTCGAGTCCTGTCGGCGGCGTTAATACAAAGGTTTAAGTCCCCTTCTCACAGGCGCTGATGAAGATGTCAGGTGTCCGTATCCTGACACCAATGCAAATTAGAACCTCCGTTTTATCCCCGCTAAACCGCTAAACCGCTAACCCAACTAACCCCGCTAACTTCCCTGTATACAACGCACTACCTATCACCACTCCACTTGCTCCTGCTTCTTTTATCCGCTCAACGTCCTCCATACTGCTTACTCCTCCTGCTATAACCACGGGCACGCTCACAGCACTCACGAACTCCTCTACAATCTTCGGTTCTATTCCCCTCATCAAACCTTCAACGTCTATGTTCGTGAATAGTAAACTGCCCGCACCCATTCTCTCTGCTTCCTTCGCTGCGTCCTTCGCCGCTAACCCTGTCGTTTCTCGCCACCCATCTATCGCCACTTTCCCTTTTCTTACGTCCAGCGCAACCATTACCCGTTCAGACGAGAACTCATTCACTACCGTCTCCACAAGATTCGGCGATTTTAACGCTGCCGTACCAAATATTATCCTGTCCACACCTATATCGAGAAACTTAACCGCTGCTTCGTATGACCTGATTCCCCCACCCACCTGAATCTTTGCTTTTCCTCTTACTCCTTCGGATTCTGCTATGGCTTTGACCACCGCAAAATTGTTCTTCGTGGCTTGAAACGCACCGTCCAAATCAATTATGTGCAAGCGAGTCGCACCCTGCATAACCCATTTCTTCGCTATCTCCACGGGATTATCAGCCGAAGAGAATATCTCTTCTTCCTTTTTACCCTGTCTCAGTTGAACACATCTGCCACCTCTAAGGTCTATCGCAGGTATTACCTCAAAGTTTCCCATTTACCTCCACTCTTATCCCCAATTCCTTTGTTATCTCTTTATACCTCACACGTAGAGTTACTTCAGTAACACCGGAGGCTTTAGCAATGTCATTTTGCGTCTTACGGTCATCGCATAAGATTGCCGCTATGTATATCGCCGATGCTGCTATGCCCGTGGGACCTCGCCCACTTGTTATGCCCCTATCTAAAGCCTCTTTTATTATCCCCTTCGCACGTTTCTCTACCTGCGGTTTCAAATTCAATTTAGCGCAGAAACCACTCACGTAGTCCAGAGGAGAGATTGGAGTAAGCCTCATTCCCAGTCGGGTAGCCAATAACTTGCACGTCTTCATTATGTCCTTCCTTCCCACCTTTGTTGCATCTTCTACCTCGTCAAGCGTTCTTGGCACATTATGTTTGCGGCACGCCAGGTAGATAGACGCAGCCAGTATTTTCTCAATTGAACGCCCATGAATCAAATTATTTTCCCACGCATCGCGATATATTTCCATGCTGCCCTCTCGCGTTTTGTCAGGTATAGAAAGCAGTGTGGACAGTCTATCTATCTCGGCTTGCGCGACTAAACGCTGCCTGCTAATTGAGGTACTTATTTTTTTCCGCTTTTGATGTTCACTAATCCTGTGTAAACGCTCCCTATCGGAGTCTGCGGTTTTGGAATTTTCTCTTTTTACGCCTCTTATGCTTTCTTCCTTGTCCCCTGTATTTCCTTCTCGCATCTCTTTTACGCCCCCTTAGCTTCTATTCTCTTCTTCACACACAACACAACGGCACACAACAGCACACCTCATGTCATCAAGAAAATATCTTTTTATTCGCAAGCCCTTTTAGCTCCTCCTCGTTTACGCCCTTGAATACCTTTATACTGATATAAGGCTGGTCAACAGGGCCAAAAATATCGTAAACTCTACCTATCTTTCGGTTGTCCCCGGTCATAACTACGGAATTGAGTATGTGTTCAACTTTCACTCGCACACCCCGCACAATCAATTTATGGTCTACGATGTGGAGTGCAGTGCCCAAAGCCCTCAAGCCCGGCTTCTGAACTTTTCTTTTCATTATTGATTATTGAATACAATAAAAACAAAGGATACTATATAAAGTTAACGGTTTTTTTTTTTATGCGACCATATACGCCACCACATCATCAATTGTTGACACCCCTTCCACTTCCATCTTTCCCTTCATATACTCTTTGAGGTCTATCGGAGTGGAATAAACGCTTACGAATGTGAATCCGAATATCTCCTCCTTTTTTACTCGCTGCTCGTAAACTCCTTGACCCTTTGCCATCAGGAAAAGTTCCATGCCCTTCTCCTCCGCAGCTACGGCTTTTTCAAACACACCGCTTACCTGCCCTATGTGCCCTCCTTCCTTAATGGTTCCGGTAATAACCGCGTCCTGCCTTACTTCCTTATTCTCTATCGCAGCTATAGTGGCGGCAGTAATGGCAGCTCCGGCGGAAGGTCCGCCTATCAAAGTACCGTTGATGTCAAAATAAACGATAATGTCCCTGTTCGCGATGTTTATATTGGTGTAGTTCTCAGCAACCTTCACTGCTTCTCGTACCGAATATTGCGTTGTGGATTCGACAAATGGATTCGTATTAACCAGCACGTTCCCATTTCCTTCTTTTAACTCCACATGCACCTTGCCGATCACGCCTGAATGCGTATCACTTCTTACAGCAACGATACTAGCGCAACTGCCGCTTTCGGTCACGGGCACAGGCACGTTCACATTCACCGTTGCAGGCGTTTGTTTTTCCCCTTTCCCTGCATTTCCCGCACTACCCGCACGGATGAGTTTCTCGATAATGTTCTCCTGCACGTCTATCACTTGCTGCTGCTGTTGGTAAATGTGATAAGAAATAGACGTAGACGCAATCAAAAGGATGCAAAGCACCGCGATTATCGTATTTTTACGGTTCATAAAGTTCGTCCTCTAATTATTTTCTTGTTGTATATAAAGTATAACATCTACCTATTTAGGACGCAGATTTACGCGGATTTACGCAGAAAACTATTTCCTAACCCAGTTCATTATAAACTTGATAGAATATCCTAATAATCTCCTCCGTCTTTAAATCGTATATTTAAAATCCTGGTTATCTGCGTTCATCTGCGTCCGATTATCAAAAATTGTTCTTTCTTGTCAAATACGCTCCGGAGCCTGCGCAATTTTTATCAACGCCTCCCTCTCTAAAAAATGCAGCTCCCCGGGAACGACGAGCACATGAGGAAGTTCACCAAAATCGTAGCTTTTCAATGCACCAAAATAGTCTGCCCTTACAACTGGCTTATCCGACCCTGCTCTCGCTATTCCAACCGCTATTGACTTTTTCAGTGGTTCACCACCTAAGTTCCTTTTTTCCTCTGCCGTTTCCAGCAGTTTTAATGCTTCGTTTATGCGCATCGAAATATCAAGATAGAGCAGAGTGTGCAGCCCTCGTTCCTTGTTTGCCTGTATCGTGTCGTACGGCACTGCGGATATAATCCCTTTTTTGCCGTATGGTGCTGCAATCGTTGCGGATTTACCAAACTTGTAACTCTGGAGACCGCATAATCCGGCAACCGCAGAGGAAATAGAAGGTGCATGTATTATCCTCGTCTCTATTCTCATATCTATCGCTCTGAGCCGTAAATCAACGTGCGTGGTCGCAATCATCGCATCGCCTCCGCTGAGTAAAACCACTTTCTGGTGCTTTGCGAGCTTTAAAATCCCTTCTTCTGCTTTTTCCTCCACATCCCTTCGCTCAAGCACAGAAATTCGTTTGCCATACTCTTCTTGCATCTTTTCTATTGTTTTACCACCTAAAGGAGAGGTATAAAATTCTGCATACACCACATCCGCCTCTCTTACCGCTTCTAACCCCTTCAAGGTTATGTCCTTCTCGTCGTATAATCCGAGACCTACGAAAATGAGCATTTTTTTATTTTAAAGAGAAGTTTCTTTAAGCGAGAAGGAATCAGCACGAATTGTAGCGGTTTTTTTATCTTCATCGTATGTGACAAATCCGTATTTAGCTAAGAAACGTAAGAAGAGTTCGACTTTTTCCTCTGAAGTGTTTACACGTGATGCTATCTCAGACACTGAAGGGGGATGTTGGTGTTCTAAGATGCGTAGAATCGCATTCATTCGCTTTTCGGCGTCGGGCATTAGTTAATCACCTTAAGTATCTACTTTGGATGTGTGTTCTTTTAAAGAGAGCGGAACTCATAATACTTATTTCAGGATCTTACCTATTCTCCTTACATGAAGTCCTTACATACTTTTATAGTTTTAGGGGTAAACAAAATAAAGGAGGTAAAAAAGGGAAAAGGTAAAAAAATGAAAGATAAAAAAGAGAATAAGGTAAAGACTGCATTTGTAGTGACGATGGCAATATTAGCGTTGATTTCTATGCTGCCAGTAATGGCGAGTGCACAAACAACCGGCGAGATAAACAGCAATGAGATAATGTATAATCCAAGCACTGAGCAAGGTAGAGATACTAACATGGAGTGGCTTGAGCTCTACAACAACGATACTATGCCAATAAACATCAGTGGTTGGACAATGGACGATAAGCTGATATCGGACAAAATAATGCAACCAGGAGATTATGTCGTGCTTGCAAGAAATAAGACAGCGTTTGAAGCTTATTATGGTGCATTACCCTGTTCAGTAATAGAAGCAACATTTGGACTTACCAACAACCCTGGAGACACAATAGTCCTAAAAAACATTACAGGAATTGAGATAGATAACGTAACTTACATAAATAATTGGGGCGCAAATGGAAACAACAAAACACTTGAACTAAATGCAACAGGCGGATGGGAAGAGAGCCTTGTAGAGGGAGGAACACCATGCCGACGGAATAGCGTGTTAGGAACACCACCGCAGGTAACAAATGCAAGAGCAAATCCACCTGTAATTGCCGTAAACACGGATATTACCGAGTTACGAGTTGATGCAGCAGGTATAGAAAGTCCAATTGACGTTGTAACCGTAGATCTATCGCCTATTGGAGGAAATGCAAGCACCGTAATGTTTAATATCGGGAACTACACTCAAGACAATATTTCATGGACTATGTACAATTACACCACAAACGCAAGCGTTGAG
>JAUXHM010000040.1 GCA_030621535.1 Candidatus Methanophagales archaeon
GCGTTTTCCGAGATATAGGTTCTTATGGACTCTCTTAGCTCAGACGAAATCTCCAACAGTTCGTTTATTTCCATTTTATCTTTGTACGTAAAGTATAACCGCCTTCTACTTAATTTAAGACACGGATTAACACTGATTTACGCGGATTTATTTACACGTTGAATATTGTTGATTTTTACCATCTGTGTTAATCTGCGTTAATCTGTGTCAACGATTTATTTTCTTGTGGTATATAAAGTATAAACTTCCACCTACCTATTTAGGACGCAGATTTACGCAGAAAACTATTTCCGCAAATTATCAAATGCCTTACGTTTAACTTCCGGTTTAGTGCCAAAATTAAGTTTAAAATCCTGATTATCTGCGGTCATCTGCGTCCGATTATCAAAAATTATTCTTTCTTGATAAAAGTGATAGCGATTTTATCCATTCACCCTTTGCCTCCCTTGTGGTGCCTACAACCAGTCTTGTCTCGTGTTTTGTGCGTTCTATTACTCCACGGGCTTCTATGAGCTCTCCCTCGAATGCCTGTCCTGTGTACGTATGAGTGAAGCATAGAACCTTGCTTATCTCAGGATGTTCAATTTCATATATCGCAGGGCTATCAAAGGAGAAATAGGCGTTTTTTACTTCTGCCGTTATCCTGGCATAACCCCTTCTTTCTCCCTTTTCGTAATCCCGCCTATCTAATTTCCTTATTTCAGCCCAATCCCGGACGTATAAAAGGTCAAAATAGGTGTTGTCTATTACACCTCTGTTTTTCTTCCTTTTTTCCTGCGCCACGAAATCATCATAACTCAGCTCAGGATTCCTTTTATTGTAAATCTGCCTCCACACGTCTTGTCCTATCTCGGTGAGAAGACCATCCTTTGTCGCATTCGCGATAATCTGTCTCGCAAGATTGAAGTTCTTCTGCCCGTAAACGACAAAATCAAGGTCGGATTGTTGATTGTTAAGACCGCATAAAAACGAGCCCGTGATGCCTATTCTGTCTTTTGGAATCGCCTTACCAAGAAGTTCATAAATATCTCGTACGCCCTCTTCACGCTCGGCAATCCACGGAAGCCTCTCCTCAGGTCGCAGGATTTCAGTTATGTCCTCTTTTGGCACCTCATGCACGTCTTTTACATATTCAGGTCGATGCGTTCTCAGGAATGCATAAGATTCGTGAAAATCCAGTTTCCTGTATCTCCCATTCTCCGAGACTCGGTCGCCGCTTTCATCGGGAATATATCGCAAGAGGCATTTTACATCTCCCTCTCCTGAGTCATAGCTGACCACCGAAAAAATCCATGCCTGCGATGTTGTCACAAAGTCCCGTATCCTTGTTGTCATAAACAAACCTTTTTTATGTGGGGCTCCACCCCACCACCCCGCAAGCCCTGTAAGGGCTTATAGAAAAGCTTTACCAAAAGAATTTATCTTCTGTTCAATTTTGCCCTCACGCATTAAGCCAGAGAGCGAGGCTGCTGTATTTATATGTCCATATAATAATAGAAAAAAGCGTGGAGTAAAAATGGCTCAAACCGTGATAAGAACACAGCCAATTAATCTTACCGGCTTGTGGAGATTAAAGGTATTGCTTCCAGAAACAAGAGAGTTGTTGGACATAAGGGGGGAATTGAGAAGAACCGGTAAGGTAGAAAAAGATGACCTGCACTAAATTCACAGTTTTTCTCTTTTAGTCAAGGTTTTCTCTTTAGAGAAAAAGTTGTAAATGAACGAAAAAAAAGTCGGCATTGCCGATACCACGTTTGCAAGATATGATATGGGGCGGGCGGCAATAGACGAACTAAGGAAAAACGCATCGCTGAAGATAGAGCGGTACACCGTCCCAGGTATGAAAGACTTACCCGTGGCATCGAAGAAGCTGATAGAGGAGAAAGGCTGCGACATAGTAATGGCATTTGCTATGCCCGGGGCAGAGGTTATAGACAAACAATGCGCACACGAAGCCTCGCTCGGAATTATAGCTGCTCAGGTACTCACTTCTCGGCACATAATAGAGGTTTTTGTACACGAAGACGAAGTGGAGCATGATAAAGAGCTGGCATTGCTTGCGGACCGCCGTGCGCGCGAACATGCACAAAACGTGCTGAAGCTGCTTTTCAAACCGCAAGAGCTGGAACGTGAAGCAGGAATGGGTAAACGAGAAGGGTTTGAAGATGCGGGTCCGCTAAGGTTATAACAGGATATTTCAAATTACCGCAGAGAACGCAAAGACACAAGAAAAAATAAATTATAGACACGGATTAACACAGATGATAAGAATCAACACTGTTAAACTAAAACTCTGCGTACTCTGCGCTCTCCGCGGTGATAAATCACTGTATTTTTAGATAGTGCCGCCATTCTAAACCTCCAAACCGCTAAACCGCAGATACAATCTCCTTTATCTTCTCCTCGCCTTCTTTCGGACCGCGCATGATTAACAAATCGCCTTTCTTTATCACCGCATCCCCTGCTGGATTATACACCCATTTACCGTCTTTTCTACGAATTGCCAGTATGAACATTCCTGTTCGAGTTTCTATATTCAACTCCTTCAGCGTTTTTCCGAATATATCCTCGTTTCTCGCATCCTGTTTCAATATCACCTCATCGGATTCTTTTATAGAAGCCGAGAAAACCGGGTGCAAGTGAATATCGCGAAGCACCACGTCGGCAATCTCATACGCCGCATCGGATATTATTTCAGAAGAAATAGCAACGTGCAGCAAGCCGCGGAGTTCATCAAAATTACTCCTGTTCGTTATCCCTCGCGCCGCCTCCATCACCAAAATCTCCAGCTCATCCTTCATCCTGTCCATAGACTCTTCCAAATCGCCTACTTCCTCCGCTATTTCTTTGCTGTCAAACATGACTGCGGAATAAGAAAGACCAACCGTCAACTCCGACATGTTTTTCATATCTGCGATGAGGTCCGCTATTTCTTCTGTTATCCTTTTCCTTTTTATATCTGCCCCTCTTGCGACCTCCTTCTCTTTCTTCCCCTTATATTCCTCCCCCGTTGCGATTTTACAGAAAAATGGGATTCCTTCGGTAGGACCAGAAGAGATAATCAAATCGCCTTCCTTTAACCGCTCGTTTTCATCAGGCGAATATATCCATTTAACCCCTCTTTTTATTGCCAGTACACTCATCCCCGTCTCAGTCTCGAGCTTTAATTCCTTTAACGTCTTATCTCGTAACTCCGAGGGGGGCTTTATCCTCACGTTTATTACCGCCTCTTCAAAATCCTCACGGTCAAGATAATGGCTTATATCTACCGATTCTGCTATCTTTGCTATGTCTCCCGCGGCATTGGATATCTTCTCCGCCGCAGACGCCATTTGCAGTATTGCAGTGAATTCAATCGCATCTTCGGGGTTCCTCGTGCCCAACATTATCGCTATTCTCAGTTTATACAACAGAGAATGCATCTGCTCCTCTAATTTAAATACCTCTTTCGCTATCTCGGGGTTGCTATACAGAACTGCCGAATAGGCGAGGTCTAACATCGAGCCCGATATGTCCTTCATATCCACGAGTACATCTTTTACATTAAAAGCTTCTGTTTCCGTCATATCCTCCCCTCTAACCTCCTCTTCGCACGCATACGCATAGCCCTGAACATAAACCCAAGCCGCTCAGCCCAGCTCAGGGTCAACAACCCCCAAGAAAAATCCTCTTTTTTGTTCAATTTGTATGAGTTTGCTATATATAAACTATAGTCCTTCCCATAATAAATTGCAATTAATGAACCACGAGATTCCACGAGATTAACACAACACTTTTTCCTTTTTTTAAAAAAGAAAACCTGTGCTAAAAGAAAAAACAAAAAGTTTATAAATAATCTCGTGAAAATCTGTGTAATCTTGTGGTTAATAATTTTCGGAATGACTATAAACTATAAAGTTTCTTTGATAAAGATAACTTTCTTTTTGAATTGTAATTTAAAGATGGACTCTTACCCTTAACGAAATGATATTATCCTACCCGGCGAGCGCATGGCGAGAAAGAAACTTGAGGAATTGAGAAGAAGAATAAAAGAGAAGGGGACGATACTTGTTGCTTTCTCTGGTGGTGTTGACAGCGGTTTTCTGTTGTCGGTTGCTCATGAAGCGCAGGCTGAAAACGTCATGGCGGTAACGATAGACAGTGAACTGTTTCCGAAAAGGGAATTAGAACATGTAAAGGGTTTTTTAAACCATGCAGGTATCGCTTACAGGATAATACCGTCCTATCCGCTGAGAAACGAAGATTTTGCCATGAATCCTTATAACAGGTGCTATTATTGTAAAAAGTTCTTTTCGCAGATACTGAAGGCCGTTGCGACTGAAGAGGGTATAACGACAATCGCGGAAGGCGTTACACTTTCCGATTTTGACGAATACCGTCCAGGCATTGCCGCATCCGAAGAGGAAGGGATATGGCACCCTATGGCTGACGTGGGCATAACGAAACCCGAGGTAAGGCAAATGGCGAAAGAGATGGGTTTACCTTTTTGGGATAAGCCCTCAAATTCTTGTTTGGCGACGAGGATAGAATATGGTGAGCGGATAACGGTAGATAAACTTGAGATGATAGCGGCGGCAGAGAATTTCTTAATGGATGACAACGGCTTCAAGCAAGTCAGGGTTAGACTGTATCGTGGAGCAATAGCGAGGATAGAGGTAGATAAGCACGAACTAAAACGATTTTTCGATACCGAAACGCGTGATAACATCGTTAAGAGACTGAAAAAACTCGGATTCAATTACGTCTCTATTGACCTCGAAGGGTACAAAAGTGGAAGCATGGGGGAAATAGCAACTAAAATATAAATTTCTTTTATTTATATGACGTAAACCTTTTATCTTTTAATGGAGATAGGTGGTGGGTGCATGAAAAGTACAAAAAAGCTCAAACCGCTTGCAGCTATTGTCGGTGCAGGTCGGACTAAGTTTGGTGAACTCTGGTACAAGAATCCTGAAGAACTGCTGACCGAAGCAGGGATTAAAGCTATGGAATCGGTTGATTACGGCTTGAGGCGTAAAGACATCCAGGCATGCTATTTCGGCAGTTTTCTTTATCAAGTTACCAATAAGCTTGCGCTCCTGCCAGGGTACATGGCGCGGGAACTGGGTATGAACATTCCCATGAGCAATACGGAAGCAGCTTGCGGCTCCGGGGGCTCAGCACTCTACAACGCATGTCACGGTATCCGGGCAGGCGAATATGATGTTGTCCTGGTGGGCGGATTTGAAAAGATGACCGACCGTTCGGAAAAAATCCTTGACGACCTGATGTTTGCAGGCGACTCACACGAATTTGATGCCGGCTACACCTTTGCAGGTCTGTATGCATCTATGATGGCAAGGTACATCCACGATTACGGTGATGCGAATGGTGGTGTCAAATGCCGTGAAGCTCTTGCTTTCGTCACGTGTAAAAATCATCATCATGCCATTGGCAACGAGTATGCCCAGTTCAGAAGAGAGTTTACGGTAGATGACGTGCTCAAATCACCTTTAGTTGCAGACCCCATTCGCATGCTGCACTGTTCGCCTGTTTCAGACGGTGCGGTAGCGCTTGTGGTCGTCAGTCCCGAAGTGGCGATGAAATACACAGACACGCCTATCTACGTGGTGGGGAGCCAGCAAGCCACGGATGACGTGTCCATCAGCAGCCGAGAGAGCCTCACGGGAATCAAAGCGACAAGACTGGCAACGGAGCAGGTTTTGAAAAGAACGAGCATGACGATGCGAGATATTCAGATTGCTGAAGCTCACGACTGTTTCACGATAGAGGAGACCTTCTTTCTGGAAGATTCAGGATTCTGCAAGAAAGGAGAAGGCTGGAAGATTATCCACGACAGTTATGAATCATTTAAAGGGTCAAAATCGAAACACATCCCTTATGTGAATGGAGATAAAGAAATGGTGGTCAATCCCGGCGGTGGTTTGAAAGCTGACGGGCACCCGGTAGGCGCTACAGGTGTCAGACAGGTCTACGAATGTTTCAAACAACTGAGAACCGAAGCAGGTGGGAATCAAGTAGATATGGAAGGGCTTAATGTGGCTTTATCGCATAACATAGGCGGCACGGGCGGAATCGCCACGGTTCATATTTTGATGAAGGACTTGTAATTACAAATGAGCGAGCCAATAACAAGGAGGAGAATACTCATTGATTATAGAATCCGAGCAGCGAAATGCCTCGGCTGTGGTCGAGTTTACTTCCCGCCAAAGTCATTCTGTGATATAGAAGGAAGGAAAAGCAGGATGCGTGAGGTAGACCACTTCTACGAGCAGGGAACGCTCTTATCGGGTAACGTCATCCGGGGACCCACAAGAAAGTTCGCGTATCTAAAATCTTTCCTATCCGGAATAATTCATTTTCAAAACGATAACCTGAAAGTCCCGGGCAGAATAACTGATTATATCCCTCCACCGGAAGAGATTGACGTCACAGAATTCATTGGCAAACCGGTGGTGCCGCGATTCAGGAAAATCTACGCGGATGGAGCAAGTGGTCTCATTTACTACTCAAGCTTGAACTTCTCTTTTGAAGACAATTACTATCCATTTCAGGAATACAAGCCAGCAGCATCATCATCTTCTTCTTCAAAAAGAGGAGACAAAGGCAAACCCGGAATCGTTGGATACGGCGTTTACCTTCCTAAGTTCAGGATAAAGAACGCACCTCCGGGAGCACAGGGTGTATTAGAAAGGACTTTACCCTTTGCTGATGAGGACACTACTACTTTTGCCGTGGAGGCGGGCAAGAGAGCGCTCATCCACAGTGCTATTGACGGGGCGATGGTGAAGAAGTGTTTTATCGGCTCTGAATCGGCACCTTATGCGGTCAATCCGTCTATGTCCACCGTTTCTCAGGTGCTTGAGTTAGGCGAGAAATACGAGGGTGGGTTCTTCTCTGGTGGCGTTGATGCGCAGTTTGCCTGTAAGGCAGCGACGGATTTGTTCATAGATGCTGCTGCTTTAGTTGCATATCCCACGTTCGGCGGCGAATACGTTATGGTCATAGGAGCCGACAACTCGCAAGCTGCGGCTGGCGACCCGCTGGACTACACCGTCGGCGCAGGTGGCACCGCCTTCATCTTCGGTAACCGGAAGGAAGAAGTCATCGCAACCTTAGACTGCTATGTTCCTTACACTTCGGACACACCCGATTTCTATCGGCGTGATGGAGCGAAATACCCACAACACGGTGGCAGATTCACGGGAATACCCGCCTACTTCAAACACGTAGGGACGGCTATGCGAGCTGCGTTGAAGCTAAGCGGTCTTGCCCCGGGGGACATTCAATATGTTGCCAACCACGCACCAAATGCTAAGTTCCCGTACCAGGTAGCTAAAGACGAAGGTTTTAGTAGAGAGCAGATTGAACCCGGTCTGGTGGTGAAATACATAGGTAATTTATATTCGGGCTCGTGTCCCACTGCTTTAGCCGCTGTTCTTGATATAGCCAAACCGGGTGATAAGATTCTTATGACGAGTTACGGTTCCGGGGCTGGAAGCGATGCTTATGTCTTTACCGTTACCGACGAAATAGAACGCAGGAGAGAAAAGTTAATCACCGTGAAGGAGCAGATTGAAAACCCGCACCGGCAATACGTTGACTACAGCACGTACCGGAGATGGAAAGAAAGCGGGTAAATGCCAAATAAAATAAATGTGAGAATAACAAAACACGCAGTAGAGAGATTGCTTGAAAGAAGACCGATGTGGTATCAGAAAATATCTGGGGAAATTGTGGCTAATACAATCGTGAATGTCATTCGTTCGGGGAGGTGTCTGGAAAGAAAAGAAAGAAGTGGTGATGATGAAGAGATTAGCCAGCGCTTTTCCACGAAGAAATACACCGTTTGCTGTACAAAGGAGAACGATACTTTGATCGTCACAACGATGATGAATACAAAGGAGATGACGGAAGAATACAGAAAGACGTTAAAGTTCTTCTCAGAAGAGTCGCCCCACAAAGAAGCGATGATCATCGTATCAAATCCGGTAAAACAGATAGAAAGTTGGATGAAAGAATGGGTGCAAAAGGGAAAGGATATGGAAAAGCAAGTGGTGCCGGGACCGTAATAAATGCAATAGCGACTTATAAAGGCTCTGCTTTTGGCATTGACTTATGGACGTATGCGGAAGTGGAGCTTGGAGACGATTTCAGCGGTATAGAAGGTGGGATAGAGGTAGAAGGGGAAAAGAGTGCTGATACGGATACAAGATTGATAGAGAGATGTGTGGAGTCGGTGCTCAGGAAGTTCGATTTGCCCTTATGTGGCTATGTGAAGACGAGAAGCGAGATACCGATTGGAAGTGGATTGAAGAGCAGCAGTGCAGCGGCAAATGCCGCGGTGGTTGCTACGCTGGATGCGATAGGTGAAGAAGCGAATGCGCTGGATGCGATAAGAATAGGTGTAGATGCTGCTCTGGACGTTGGCGTGTCAATAAC
>JAUXHM010000032.1 GCA_030621535.1 Candidatus Methanophagales archaeon
TGTTTCTGTCCTTGGACCAAAAAATCCACGTAATGGTTCAAAAGTCGGATTGAGAACTGCAGAAGATACTTTATCGAAATTGCTCTTTGGATCGGCTATTGAAAACATCTCTTGTACCCCCATCACTTTCTCCCAGTATTCCTGCATTTCTTCTTGTCTTTCTTCTTGTATTTTCTCTTGTTCTTCTTCGCTTATGCCTTCGCCTTCAGATTCATTTACCTCGTATGTCACACTACCGGAGAGCTCATGCCTGTCACCAGCGAGCTGCATACCGACGAACATGCCCGCTGCGGGCATGACGAATGAGATCACAATGAAGATCACAAGCGAGTACGTTATTGCGCGGGTACTGTTTTTAGCAATCGTTGAGCACATCAGTGCAATCGCAAAAAACGAGAACATAAACAGCAGCGTAAATCCCATGAAGACTAAAATCCGCACAAATTCGTCCCCGGTCGGCATGATCCCGAGCATCATTAGTATTCCTATTGACAATAACGTCATAACCAGCATCGCAAATCCCAGTGCTCCCATTCCGCCAAGCGCCTTACCATTGATTATTGTATCGCGGAACACAGGATGCGATAACAAGGACTTCAGAGAACCGCTCTCTTTCTCGCCGGAAATCAAATTGAAACCGATCGCTATCGCCAGTATCGCTCCAAGAGTGCCAAACAAGAAACTCATCGGCAGGAAAACGAATAATATCGAAGGTTTTTCCGACATCCAACCCTGCGGCATGCCCTCTGAATGCCCCTCTATTTCTGCCGTCTGTTCTTTATAGCTATCCAATTGCTTATTATAGTTCTCAACGCCCTCATACATCGCCAAGAGCGAAATTATCATCAGTATCGCGAGAATCACCAGGAATTTCTTGCCCATTACGTGGTCCAGAAACTCCTTTTTCGCTACCACGAATATTCCAGCCATTTATTTACCTCCTTTATAAACCGATTCCATGAAAACATCCTCTAACGTTGACTCTTCTATTCTTAGCTCCTTGATTCCGATGTTGTCTTCAAACAAATACCTTGATATATAATCTCTTATGTCGGATTTTGCTTCTATGATCGCCCTTCTACCTTCGTATTCCACGTCAATGATATCTCCATGTTCTATCTTTGGCATATCTTCATTCAGTGTTTCCACGATAATTTTGACGGTCTTCCGCACATCTAATTTCCTCTTGATTTCCTCAAGTGTGCCACGCTCTATCAACGTACCATTTGAGATTATGCCTATCGTCTTACACACCTGCGCGACCTCGGCTAAAATGTGAGAAGAGAAGAAGATCGTTTTTCCTTCATCCGATAGTTTCTTGAGCGTTTGTCTGATTTGTAATACCCCTTCCGGGTCGAGATTCGTGGTGGGCTCATCTAAGAAAATAACCTCAGGATTATTGAGCAATGCCTGTGCGAGTCCAAGCCGCTGCGTCATCCCCCTTGAATATCCGCCCACTTTCTGGCTTACGCTAGCTAGCTGCACCAGTTCAAGCAGTTCTTCGATTCTCTTCTCCCTCTCATTCGCATCCATCGTTGCATAGAATCGAGCGAAGTAATCGAGGTTTTGCTCCGCAGTCATATTGCCATAGAATCCAACGTTCTCAGGCAGATATCCAATAATCTCCTTTACCTTAAGCGGGTTTCTCGCTACTTCGATGTCGTTTATGATACATTTACCGCCGGTGGGTTCGATCAGTCCCACGAGCATCAGTATTGTCGTGCTCTTTCCAGCTCCGTTAGGGCCTAAAAAACCGAATATGTCGCTTTCCGCTATCTCTAAATTCAGACTATCCACTGCCTTCTTTCCATTATATGCCTTTGTAAGGTTTTCTGTTTTTATCATTTTATCACCTTCGCCTCTCTGTTTACCGCCTTTGCTTCTTTTTCGGTATTTATATAGCGCCCACCTCAGCGCTCATATTATTGGTGGAACTGCATATAAGTGCAAGGTGGAACGAGCATTCCAAAAAAGGGAACAAGCCAATTTAACCTTTACCGCAACCTTTTGCTTCACCCTTTTGGTCACCACCTTCTCACTACCCAAATCACCGCAACTCCAATCGCTACGAGAATTGCTATAACAATTCCAAAAACACTCAATATCATAACCTTCTCTGACGACCCTATGTTTGTATTTGTTTCTGTTACTACAACGTCTTCTGTTGGGATTTGAATACCTTTCAAACTGAATGAGCACACCGCCACAGCCTTAACCCTCGTCATCTCGGGATTCTTAGATTCCGAGTAAGGAATCCATTCCCCATCTTCATAAAATATTCTTGAATTATAGCCGGCATAGCCAATCTTTGCAGTGTTTTTTATTTCTTGAGTGTCTTCATCAGTTAGACCTTCAACAATTCCTGTATTGCTTAACCATTCCAGTTCAGTTCTTAGCGCTTCCTTTGCTTCTTCATCTTTGAAATTGAAGATGGGCTCTGGGACTTTCAGCTCTACTTTTTCCATGTCGTGTAGCGCATCTGTTATCTTTTGAAAATCTGGTTTACCCAGGTAAAACATGCTGGAAATAACATTCAATATTTCAATCTTCAGCCCCTCATTCAATTCTTTATTTGTTTCAATATCTATCTCAATTCCGCCTCTTGTTCTTTCTGGCGGGAAGAAACTTATTTCAATCCAATGGTCATTTTCCTTATATTCCGCGGAATAGGAATAGAAGCACTCATCACCAACACAGCTTACCCCGCCTTGTTTGATAGTCCATCCTGGTATTTCTAAATCTTCCTGACTTGGTTTTTCCATTAATATCTCAAAGGGCAGTAAACCGACTGAGCCGAGACCTTCGATCCATAACTCTACATAAAGTTCATAAATCCCCTCGTTTATTCCTTTAGATGCATTTATTTCGAGTATAGGAGAAACTTTATTTGCGCCACGGTACAGAGAAGCAATGCTTACTTCCAAATTCCTTGAGAGATTTTGATTTAGCTCTGATCCATTCAACGCCCTGAGTCCGAGGTTTATATCCCGGTCCAATATCACTCTTGTAGTGTTCCCGTTACCCCAAAGATTAAAGATTAGTTTCTTACTCGTTCCAGGGCTCATTTTTATGAAATCCAGGTAAGAGACAGTCAATTTGCCTATAGCCGTTTCATATTCCACCTTTTTCTCTTCTATGGATTCGTCATATCCAAATCCTCCAGGACCACGTATTTGGCATGCATAAGCATATCCTGCTGGTGTTCCTACTATATCATCATACCTTCTTGGTACAACGACTACATCATTACCAACGTGATGTGGCTCAAACTCTGTCTTTGAAATCTGTGCTTTTGTTTTATATCTATATTCTGTCACTTCATGCACCTTGGGTGTTAGCCGGACTGAAAGGTATTTTTGCACGCTTTCTTCTTTTCCTTCTTTCTCTTGCTCTTGAGATTGGTCGTCTTTGATTCTTTCTTCTTCACCAGAGATTTTGGTTTGTTTTTTGGTGGATATGATAGAGATAGGTTCTGCAGGGGGATAGGAGACGGGGTGCTCATTTGTTTCTTCGGCAGTTCCTATGCTTGATTCATACAAAATTGCTGCTAAATCATCGTGGTAGTGCGATTTGTAAACAACCACTTCTCCAGAAACGCCTATTAGCTCTGGATTTGCATCCGCGACATTTTCCGCGTTCTTTAACATGCTAAAATCATAGCTCAACCCCGGCTTGTTCAGTAAAACTTCTACACTGTAGGGGTCCTCCGCACTCACGCAAGCGTATGACCGGGGAATCCCTGCTAGCGCAACCGCGGCAATAGCCAGGAGAAAAAAAATTAATACGCTTCTACCTTTCATTTTTTTATTACCTATTCTTAAGTAATTCACGCCCTTTATAAGACTTTCGTAAGCTACGAATCAATTCGTAGTTATAAAGACAAGAGGATTGGGAACCGATTTTCGCATGATGTATATCTTCGCTATAGGTCATCTTGCTTTAACATTTAGGATATGTATAACTCCTCATTTTTTCTCCCTTTCATGGGGTTTTACAGTAATATTTATTTCATTTTGTAACTCAATTACTCTTTGGATCATTCTTAATTGTTCCTGGTCTTTCACTTCCTCTACGGACTTCACTGTTTCATTGTTCAAATAAATAGTGATTTTGTATGGTTTTCCTCCTATCATAACAAATTCTTCTCCACAATTTTTGCTCGTTCTATTTCCAATTACTACTCTGTACGAGTTCCCATCAATTAATTTTCCCACGCTCTCATCCTTTTCAGCTACTCTAAGCAATAAACCCACCCAATCTACCCTATCGGTCTTAACATCCACAAATTTTGCTACCGTTGGCAGTTCCGACCACCTTGAAACCTCATATTTTACCTTGTCCCATACCTGCACCTTATTGAATTCGCTCCTATCGACGGAGTAGCTGTTACACCCTCCTTTTTCAATACCGTTGACTGGGTCTCTGGAACTTACTCTCACGGATACAAAATATCTGATTTTGTCATACTTAGTCTTCATTTTGTCTTCCAACGATTTATTGATGAAAACATCTCCTTTTTCGGGAAAGAACACCTCATAATCCTTATCCAGAACCAGAACCTCTGAATTAAGGTTTGTCGTGGCAGTACTAACCAGAATCGTAGAGTGTGTATTACCTTTTATTCCCTCAACAGCCCTATGGCCAACCACGCCTTCAATAATAACAGGCGATAACGCAAGTTTATAAACTGACAAAACTGCTAGGACCACTACAAGAACTAAAATCCCACGAAGTAATCTTTTGTTTTTCATTTTTTAAAACTATTCTCTATTTTTATAATCTATGCGGCTCTTCGTATTGAATAAGGACTGTAATCAATTTTTTATTTTTCTTCAGGGCTCAGTCATAGCACATCAAAGCCCGTGACAACTTAACCGTTTGCCAACCCTCCTTTAAAGGAACTTCATAGGTGAAAGGATCAGTAGGAGTTGAGCCAACACTAATGTAGCTTAAGATA
Source organism: Candidatus Methanophagales archaeon (assembly GCA_030621535.1). Taxonomy (GTDB): domain Archaea; phylum Halobacteriota; class Syntropharchaeia; order Alkanophagales; family Methanospirareceae; genus QEXZ01. Next base: position 4,958 of record JAUXHM010000032.1, read on the forward strand.
TTGTTTATCCCGTCATCCATCGCTAAATCAATGCGTAAAGTTGCGTTTGCCGTTGAGGCAAAGACCCATACTTCATACCCCGTCCCCCATCTCTTTGTTTTGTTTACCTCCTGGAACATGCTGACATTGTAGCTGTACAACCACCCATCTCCTTCCTCCCAGCCCTTATATCCACATTCCTTTTTAGCAGACAAAACGCATTTTCCTTTTGTGTGCACTTCTAATGCCTTTCCATGTTCCGTGTCCACGATTTTCCAATCCGCTGTTCCACCAACCACTTTTAACTCGTTCATCACGTCTGCAACTTCTCCAGTTGATTCGTCAATAGGAACGGGCAGAAAAAATGTTGTTTCTTCTGATGTGCCCGTGTCAAGCATTACTTCGTAGGTAACTTCAGTTTTCCCCACAGGACCTGACAATACCGAAGCGCTGGCAATAATAACACCGGCTGTCAAAATTACTATGCCGAGCCACACTCCTTTTGTCTTCCACCTCTTTGGCTTTAGCCTCAATTCATCTGGAACCTTCCTTATGTTACTCCTCAGCATGGCAAACATGGAGAGGATACCCAGAACTATGCCAATATTCCCCAGAATCAACGGAATTACGAATAATGGTTCCGATAGTAGTAGAATATCTCCGTAAAGCAAAAATGGTGTTATTCCGAAAAGGCGAATAATAATCAAACCAGGGCTTAGACACATCAAAGTTATGATTACTCCTATCGAAATAGGGCATACAACCCCATCTGATGCTTTTCCGTAGTAACTCAGGTACAGATAGGAAAACACAGTAACCAATATGATTCCTGAGGGCAAAAGAATAGCTTGAATTGGCAAATATCTAAAAGTGCCGGGAAAAAGAAACACGAGCAAAAGATATGCGATTACCGTGATAAAACTAAGGAGACCTCCGTATATGTTTGATATTTTCAAAATCATTAAAAGTGATTTTTTGTTCTTCATCATAGTTATCCCCTTCTCCGGTATTTATCAATTACAAATCCAACCGTAGCACCGATTAGTGCTCCAAACATTGCTGATAAGAATAACCCGTAATAAACCCCGAAAGAGTATAACGATGGAGTTGGGGGAACAAAACTTACAATGTTCCCACCACCATACCACCATAGAATAGGAATATACGAACATATAAGTCCAAAAACCGCTCCAACTATCGCACCTACTTTCCATTTTCCCATCGTAATTTATTATATCTCCTTTCTTTTAAAATGACCGATTTACGCCCTATGGTGGTGGTATATCACTTATACACCCAACAAAATGCTCAATACGCTCAATATCCTCGCTATACTTCAAGTGCAGCTCGAAATCCCCTGATTGTCCGCTCTTAACATATGGAGCAACAATGCCACATACCGGACCTTGATCAATACTGTGCCCAATCTGCTCCCCTTCTGAATTAAAAGCATATGCCGACATACAGATGTAATAATCTCTATCGTACTCATTTTTGATAGTTCCAGTGATTACAATACCAGGATCCCCTTCATTAGCTTCAGGCGGGCAAATATCATTTGGTTCTAGATAACAATATTTTAGACAAGAATCGTTTAGAAGTATTTGGGATTTGTTCCCCCTGTAAGTGAAGTATTCACCAGGTTGTGGTGTTAAATGCGGGATGTCCGTCATCGTAGGCACTTCTTTAGTAGATTCTATCTTCGTAGATTGCCAATCGCTTGTTGGTAGCGACTTTCGTGGGTTAGTGAAGATTTTGATGACCTCTCCATTCTCTAAATCCACGTATACAATTGCAAAAATTCCCGTGAGATTGGGATCTGGATTTATATTTATACTAACTGCCGGATATGCGTGGAAAGAACATTTTCCCTCGGAGCTGCTCTCCCAGTAGTCAACTCGTACCTCCTGTATCACATATTCTTTATCCCCTATCATTTCCAAGACTTTGGGATTGGTTAAGGCTATTCTCACTACTTCTTCCTCTTGCCCTTCAGTCAAAGGAGCCAATTCCAGCTCAAAATTAATGCAACCTCCATGTGATTCCTTTTTAACCAACTCTACCGGTACTCCAAGGGTAATTCCCAAAACCCATGGTAGTTTTTGCTTTTGGGTGAGGACGTAAACCATACACATACCACCACTTTCATTTTCTGCGGAGAGTGAGATCACTCCATATATCTCATATCCCTCGTCCAGCCATTTCTTTACCTCCGGGTCATTTATAACCAATTCAATTGCCTCTGACTTTTCCTCTTCTGTTAGTGTTTGCACATCAGAATAAGGAGGGATAGCGGGCATAGGTGGTTGTGCCTCTACTTCCTGTGGACTCGATTTAAAAGCCTCATCGGATATAAAAACCAAGTAGCTCACTGCCCCTATGAGGACAATCACTAAAGCTAAACTTACTGCTTCTACTAAACCAAGTCCGTGTATTTGTTTCTTTTTCATTTTCTAGTCCTCCCTACAATACGGGCAGTAGTTAAATGATTTATCAATTCCTTCCTTGCGACATTAAACAACCCCTTTGCTTCCATTTTATTCCTTCACCTCACCGTATATCCATCCTCATGAATTTTATGTATGCGATGGCGAAGAATACGACTGGTAAGATAATGAGTGCAAAGATGTTCTTCCAGATTTTTTCGAGTGATTCCTGGATGCTTGTTGTGTCGCCGAGAGTGTGGGATGAGCTCCAACTGCCACTGTGCACCTCTGTAACATACGGGTCAGTTAACGATATTGCGACCATTCTATAATTGCCATCTGGCGAGAAGATCTCAAACGCATCTCGAATTGCCCATTTTTTATCATTGTATGCCTTTCGCTCTTCCCTATATCGTTCCCATTCCTCTTCTTCCTCTTTATTCATTGGTCCTATCTGCTTGATGACTTTTCCAGACTCATATATCTCTATATCCTCTGGGGACTGAAACACAGGCGGTTCAGGTCGTTCTCCAACCACGCTTTCTGCGACCACCCCTCCAATCATCGGCATGGCGAACGAGAGCGCGAGGACGATGATGAGAGCATACATGAGCGACCTTCCACTGTCCTTTGAAACTGTGGATGCCATAAGCGCAATCGAGAAGTACGTGAGAAGGCACAGGACCGTAACAGCCCCGAACAATACAATCCTCCAGGACTCATCGAGGTCGGGCACGATGCTGAATATGAGGAGCATTGCAAATAATATGATAAATGCAATTCCTACTGAAAGCACAAGTGCTAAAATCCCGCCAACTGCCTTACCGTTGATTATCTCATCTCGATATACCGGATGTGACAGCAGCGATTTTAACGAGCCCCTTTCTTTCTCCCTCGTTATCAAATCAAATCCCGTCACAATCGCAAGTATTGCACCAAGTAAAGCCATCACAAAATGCAGCCTTTGGAATATAAGCAGTATAGAAGGCTTTTCTGGCATCCACATTATTACAGGACCTTCTTCCTTAATCTGTGATACTTGCTCTTTGTAACTTTCCAGCCTCATGTTGTAGTAGTCCATGCCCACATGCATGGAATACGCCGATATAATGAGGAATAAAGCAAGAATGAGAATGAATTTTTTGCTCGTTAGATGGTCAACGAACTCCTTCCTCGCGACGTTAAACAATCCTTTTGCTTCCATTTTTTCTTTCATCGTATTTGTTTATTTAGTTCCATAGTTGCTTATCCTTTCTTTTTGGGATTTGGAGATTGGTATTTACTTGGGATTTAGTAGTATTTGAAATTGGGATTTGAGGCTGCTATACAGATACCTTTCACCTTCTCCCGTACTTCCTGAACATGAAAGCCAAAGCCAGTATCACTATAGCGATGATCACCGTGCCATAGAGGGCTACATTAGACGATTCCTCGACGATTATTCTAAAATCCTCTTCCTCCTCCAGTTGGTCGCTTTTAATCTTCACCGTCACCATGTAAACGCTGGGCGTAATATCACCGGGAGGCGTTATTTTCATCGTAAAAGTCTCGCTCTCACCGGGTTTCAAACTAGTCACCTCTTTGGGGTTTATCGTCGCAGTCCAGCCCTCAGGAGCGCTTATCTCAGGTTTTATATTCGTTATCGTACTGCCCTTACCAGCATTTGAAGCGGTTAGCTCGATAGAAGCCCTCTCACCCCTTTTTACCTCATAGCTAAGCTTGCGGGAATACAACCTCATTTCATAGCTCCCGCGAACTTTTAACGTAAGCTCGAGCTCATACTGCCCCGTAGAAGATTGAACTAAGCTTGTAAAGTTATATTCTCCTATATCCACATCGTACGGGGGGACAAACTCCAAATACAACGTTTTTTCTTCTCCTGAGCCGATGAAGAGCTCAGAAATGTCTTCTTTCCCCTCCTCCGTCTCCTTATACCTGGAATACCAATCCTCAGGTAATCCTTCAATATCTAATCCATACGTATCGTCCGCCTTACCGCTATTTTTTATC
>JAUXHM010000059.1 GCA_030621535.1 Candidatus Methanophagales archaeon
AGATAGCAAAAATACTGGAGCAATACGACATAGTGGAATTGGAGGACGTAAAGATAAAAGGTAATATAGAGTTAGAATTGGCTGCGGGTGGCGTGGCACTTCCCCCTTCAATAGCTCAAGCACTGCAATCCATAATAAGTGCAGGAGCAGGTGTGCAAAAAGCCCCGATACCGATGACACCCGCGGAGGAATTGGGGTTAATACGCACGGAATTTAAAGTTGCGAAAAAGGAATGGAAAGGTCAGATAGAAGAAGTTACAATCGGCGCTACATCGGCTGATGGTGGCACGAGAGAAGCGACGGTAACAATAGGAGGCGAAAAGGCGCTGTCTTTCTATAATTTTGACTATCAAATGCCGCATCCACCTGTGATTTCCGTAGATTGCTTTGACATGCCTATTACACTGGCGAAGGCAGTGCGGGGGCATTACGAGGACGTGATGGAAGACCCCGGGGAATGGGCGAAGAAGAACGTGCGTGAATTCGGGGCGGATATGGTTACAATTCATCTGATAAGCACAGACCCCATGATAAAGGATACGTCGGCGAAAGAAGCGGCAAAGACGGTAGAGGAAGTGCTGCAAGCGGTGAAAGTCCCCATTGTCATCGGTGGCTCAGGCAATCCGAATAAAGACCCGGGTGTGCTGGAAGCTGCGGCTGAAGCTGCCGAGGGCGAGAGATGTTTAATTGCATCCGCAAACCTGAACATGGACTATGAACGAATAGCAAAGGCGGCATTGAATCACGGGCACGTTATTCTTTCGTGGACGCAGCTTGACATAAACGCGCAAAAGACGCTGAACAGGTATCTGTTTAAACTCGGTATGCCGCGCGAAGACATCGTGATAGACCCTACAACCGCTGCGCTTGGCTACGGTCTGGATTACGCATTCACGAACATCGAAAGGATGCGGATTTCGGCGTTAAAAGGCGATACGGACTTGGCGTTTCCCATCTCATGCGGTATAACCAATGCGTGGGGTGCGAGAGAAGCGTGGATGAAGGATTCGCCTATCAGGGAGGATTCTGATTGGGGACCTGCAGCGAATAGAGGTCCTTTGTATGAGATAATGACGGGATTGACACTGGGAATAGCAGGTGGCGATATGTTTATGATGATGCATCCAAAGGCTGCGGCTGCGGTTAAACGCATAACGCAAATGCTGTTCGGAGCGAAGGGAGAGGACGAGGGTAAAAAACTGAAGATAGAAGATTGGGTGACGTGGGGTGGGGCATGAGAAAATGAAAATAAGCAGCCCAATGGAGGCATGGAAATATCTGCCAGGGACAAATTGCAAAGAATGCGGTGAGAAAACGTGTCTGGCTTTTGCGTCGCTACTGCTGGAGAGGAAGAAGAAATTAGAGGAATGCCCACTGCTTTTTGAGCCCAAATACGCAGAAAAAGGTAAGAAGTTAGCAGAACTGTTAGCGCCAGAAGTACGAGAAGTGGAGGTAGGAATAGGCGATAAAGCGATAAAAATAGGTGGCGAAGACATCATGCACAGGCATGAATTAACTTTCTTTAATCGAACAGCGCTTGCTTATGACGTCTGGGACACGATGAAGGAAGAAGAGTTAAGAGAGCGTGTAAGAGAGATAACGAACTGGCGGAAATTTTATGTCGGTGAATTTTTAAACGTAGATGCGATTGCCGTTCGTTCGGTATCAGGCGAAGCAAAAACATTTGCGCAGTGTGTGAAACTTGTGGCAGAAGAAACCAATTTACCGCTCGTGCTATGCTCATTCGATACGAAACAGGTAGAACAAGGATTGAAGGAAGTTTCAGACAGAAATCCGCTGATATATGCGGCAACCGAAGATAACTGGAAACCGTTTCTGGAACTCGCAACGCGATACGAAGTTCCCGTTACGCTGTTTTCCGCAGACCTCGATATGCTGAACACCCTTGCCGTGACGTTCTCCTCGGCTGGCGTGACGAATATCGTGTTGGACCCGGGGACGTACCCAACCGGGAAAGGGCTTGAGGAGACGTTTTCCAGGTTTATACGGATACGGCGTGCAGGGATAGTGGATGGGAACAAAGGAATTGCATATCCTTTGATGTCTGTGCCTATGACCGCATGGATGGTTAACGGAACTGGAACGGGAGCTAAAACGGAAAACACGCTGGAGACTTCTTACTGGGAAGCGATACTCGCAGATTTGTTCATCCTGAAATATGCAGATATAATGATTTTGCACTCAACAGAGCCGCATTCGTTGATACCCGAGCGCACGCTGGTTGCGAATATATATACCGACCCAAGGCGTCCAGTAAGCGTAGAGCCGGGATTACGAGAGGTAGGAACTCCAACAGCGGGCGAATCGCCTCTTTTTGTTACTACTAATTTCGCTTTGACGTATTACACGGTGGAGAGCGACCTCGCCTCTAACAAGATTGATTCATATTTGATGGTGGTGGATGGCGAAGGGATGGGAGTAGAATCCGCCGTTGCGGGTGGGCAGCTAAATGCCGAAACGATGAAAGATGCTCTGGAATCGTTTGACGTGGAGCGAAAGGTAAAGCATAAGATAATGGTGATACCGGGTCTTGCCGCGCGACTTTCTGGCGAGACTGAGGACGTTACGGGTTGGACAGTGCTCGTGGGTCCGAGGGACAGTGGACGGATTCCCGGCTGGATGGAGAATAACTGGCCGCCGGAGACCGCTACTTAAAAAGGAAAGACTTAGCAAACGAAGTTTCTCAAATTCCGGATTTTTTTGACTTAATTTTATAGTTTTATAATTCTAAACAAAATAGAAAGTAACTTGCATTATTATCGATACAAAAGATGGAGAGAGAGAACACAAAACGATGCTAAAGCCTGTGGAAATGCGGGAACTGCGAATTGTCACCCTGAATGACCTTGTAGACGGCGTAATCAAACGAATTGATGCTTTAGGGTCCGTTCATCTTACGGATATAAAGGAGTTCTTAGGCGACTGGGAAGGGTTAATAGAACCTTCAAAGGCAGATGCAATATTAATGAAAACCTCCGAACTCTTGGCGAGAATAGACAATTTGATAGCTCTGTTGCGACCTGGTGAGGGTGCGAAGAAGAGCTTGAGGGAGACGCTGTTTAAAGCGCCTGAAGAAGTAGGGCAGGGCCAATGGCAGGCGGAGAAGATAAATATAGAGGAGATAAGGTTAGACGAGGTAGAAAAGGATTTTGGAGAGTTAGAGCACACCATAACCTCATTAATAGATAAAAACGAGCGATTAAGTGAAGAATTATCAACTACAAAGGAACTCTTAGTGGCATTGAAGACGTTAGAAGATTTTGGCGTTAATCCTGATTTTGTAGGTGAACATGAATTTATTTCGGTGTATGCAGGTAAGCTGCTAGGTGGTAATTTAGACGAGTTGAAAAGCACTCTTGATACAATAACCGGGGGGAATAACCTTGTCGTGTCAAAGCAGATAACCGAGGGCGAAACGGAAGGGGGAAAGGCGCCTTTTGCTTTTGCGCTGATTGCGGCACTAAAGACCGATAAAGAGGAAGTGGAGCGGGTGTTGACCCGGTTGAACTTCGAATCCCTGGTGTTCCCGGAACACATTCCTGATTCTATAAACGATGCAGTACAGGATACAGCGGCAAGGATGCAGCGGATGGAGAGCGATATAAAGGAGAACGAGAGCGAAATAGAGGGGATAAGAGAGACAAAGTTTAAAGACCTGCTCGTGATGCAGGAACTTGTGCAGATAGAGGAAAGCAAAGCAAAGGCAAAGGTTCTGTTTGGTAAGAGCGAACACGTACGCGTTATCGAGGGCTGGGCGCCCAAAGAGGAGGTTGAACGCATAATAGAAGGAATAAAGGAAGAGACAGGTGGATTCTCCGTGATTGAGGTGGTAAAGCCAAAGCGTGAGGACGTGCGTGTGCCTTCTTTGCTGAATAATCCACGAATATTAAAACCTTTTGAATCAGTAATCAAGATGTATGGGCATCCGTTATACAAGGATATAGACCCAACGCTGATTACCGCCATAATGTTCCCTATTCTTTTTGGTCTTATGTTCCCTGATATGGGGCATGGTCTGATTATACTTTTACTCGGGCTGGCAGTGATGTTTGCATTTAAGGGCTTAGACAAGGAAATAAGAAGCGCGGGTATAATTATAGTCTTATGCGGGCTTTGTGCGGTAATTGCCGGTACGCTATTCGGCGAACTCTTTGGATTCAGTCATTATGCGTCTGAGTTGATTCATGATTCCCTAGGTATGCACATACCTCACTGGCTTCTCCTCGATCCCTTGTGGTTCGAGCCCATCCCAAATGTAGAGTTCATGTTCGTCGTGGTTATGCTGATTGGCACATTGCACATGGGACTTGGTTTGTTCCTCGGTGTAGCAAATAATATGTCGGAAAGAGACTACCTTGAAGTAATACGTGGGTTTGTAAAGCTCTGGTGTTTGTTCGGCGCTCTTTATTTCTTGCTTCTTCTATTCGGGTTTCATTTCACAGAACTGCAAGACAACAATACCCCGCTACTGCTAAGAAATGTGGTTATTTTCTTGCTGCTACCCATACTTTCGCTCTTCGTCCTCAAGATAATTGCCGAGTTGAGGCATGAGGTCGGTGGCGAAGACCATAACAATGGCGAAAAGAAGGAAAAGAGGGGACCCATGGAGTATCTTATCATTCTTATAGATGGTGCGATAGATGCCGTGCTGGAGAATTTCTTCCGGTTCCTTGCGAATATCGTATCTTATGGCAGGATTCTTGCTTTAGCGTTATGTCATGCAGCGTTAATCGAGGTGTTCCTTCTTTTGACTTTTATGTGTTTTGGTATACATGTAGCTATAGCGACTGTGGTGTTCTTAGCTGGGACTGTGGTTGTAATAATTCTCGAGGCGATAATGGCGGGTATACATACCATCAGGCTGCATTTCTACGAGTGGTTCACGAAATTTTATGAGGGTGGCGGCGTTGAATTCTCGCCGTTTAAGTTACGGTGATGTATATACAATAGCAGTCAAAAAATCTTCTTCACCCTACGGAAGAAACGGATAGCGGGAATAACAATCGTAAATAGAGGTAAGCTGATCACTATTTCTATATCTGTATCCATCTGTTCCTTCACAAATGAAGGTACAATTTCGAGTCTGGTTACAGGCACAAAAGCATTCGCTATACCGCTGCCCGCATATAGAAAGCCAGTCAGCACGCCAGTTTGGTACGGGTCTGATAGCCCTACCTTCACCCTGCCCTCTAAACGCTTCATGGATATATTTTTGGTAAGCGCCACAGTAAACTCCTTACCCGCATCATACAGTTCATTTGCGTTTACTACGAGCTTCTCCCAATCGGTGGGCTTCTCCTCTTTTTTGGTAAGGTCCTTTTTGATAATGGTACCGCCCAAGACCCGTAATCGAAACTCCCGCTTTTCAGAGCTAAAGCCCAGACGTCCAGATGCCATGCCCCTTAAAAACACAAAGGACATCCGTACCTCTGCTAAATGTCCTTCCTTGAATAGCCTAAGCGAAATGTCAACGGGTATTAGGAGCGTGGCAGCTATTAAGGCCAATATAAACGCTAAAACAACCGCAAGAATCAGCAGCATCTCCATCGTATTTCACATTTTTATATTTTAATCGAATCTGCATTATCACCTAAAAATAAACAAATAGGAGAGCTTATCTAAAAACTCTCCATACTGGCGTTCTACAACTATTATGATTTTTCTTCGGTTTTCCTGCCCTCTTTCATATCTTGGATTTTTTCCATCACCATCGGCAATGCTTCTCCAACGATTTTATCCAATGTGCCAGACGGTTTCAACGAGGCTACTCTCAACCCCTCTGGGCCTGGTATGCCCTTGAATACCGCTACGAGTGCTACAGGCCTCATTCCACCGCCACCTCCGACACCATATCCTTGTCCGCCCTTCGTATCCTCCTTGCCACCGCCGCCGCCACCACCAGCGCCAAAACCAATCTCAAAGATGGGGATCAGGGTCTTATCCTCCAGCTCTATGGGCTTGCCAATTGCGATGTCCACGGTGATCATCTTCCGCAATTCTTCCCACATGTCTTTTATAACTACACTTGGCTCTTCATCCATTTTTTTCACCTATTTGTACTTTTCCATAGAAAGTCGTCCCTTATAAAATTTTCGGTGTCCCTTACTTTGGGACACGATTCATATCACAATTCTTAAAAGCGAAAAGCCTCTTTATAAAACAGATTAAAGAAATAATGCTTGGAACCAAACAAAAGAGCATAAAGATAAAAGAACTGGAGAACTATGGCTCTTCTCTTCGTCCTCTATATACCATAGGGGTAGAGATAGAGGTAGTAGTCAGGGAAAGTCCCGATATGCTTCACAAAATATTTACCGACACAGGACTCATAACAAGGGAGACGGTCCCTTTTGATGTCGTATCGAATTTTAGAGGTTCGGCAGACAATAAACCTTTTTATTCCGCTCTTATCGTGCACGAAGGCATCACGAAAAAATACGAGGTGGTGGCGAGGGACACGGGTGGGTTTCTCAGGACGAGGATAAATTATGAGCCCGTGGTATATCCAGAGGAACTTCGGCTAACGCATCCTGCGGAATTCCCACGAATGGGCATAGAAGTAGAGGAATGGGAACTTCATAACTACAAGCATTATTTTATGCTGCTTATCGCATCTAAACGGTACGAAAGCGTTGATATGTGGGTAAGAAGGGAAAAAGGAGGAGGAGAAGAAGAGGGGGCTTCGGAGTTTACGGTACTGAGG
>JAUXHM010000120.1 GCA_030621535.1 Candidatus Methanophagales archaeon
TACAACACGACATGGCTTCCAGTACTAATACTATTCTGGCTTGCATTAATCATCTGCACTTATCTTTTGATTACTAAGCCAAGCGATAAGACAAACGCACTTATGAAGGCGTGCCTGGGGATTATTTTCATCTGGAATGGCGCGGTATTTTTCTTTTTGTATATGAAAAATTCGGCTGTCCCGGGCGGGATACTAATGCTTATTGCAGGAGTTCTATTTGCCGTGGACGTGTTCAGAAATAGGATTACTATCAGTTTTCCCGAGGCAGGATGGAAACGGTACGTTACACTATCGTTGATCATCTGGGCGCTTGGTTTGTATACTCTGGCAGCATGGCTTACCGGTCACCCTTATCCTGGAACGGTACTGCCAGTAGCACCATGTCCAACGACTATCTTTGCTATAGCACTCCTTTCCACGTCGATGGCAACATTAAAAACTGACAGGATACCGTTTACCTTGCTCTTCATCCCGCTTTTATGGTGGGCGTTTTTAGCAGGTCTTGGCGCACCTTTCAGATATGGCTTTTATGTTGATTTAACCCTGTTTGCAACCGGCGTGTATGGCTTAGTTATGTTGATAAGGAATTGGAAATGATTGAAAGATGTGGGAATATATAATCTGTGCTGTCATTTGCGCAGTTATATGGATTATTAATGGAAGGTGTATAGTCCGCTCAGCCAGGGAACACATAACGGGTGAAGTTTACAGCCATACCGGCTTAGGTATCTTCTTCACCCTCTTGACTGTCGAATTAATCCTCGGCGAAGCGGGAATGTGGACGCAAGCCAATATTTCGTGGTTACAAATTATCGGCTACATTTTATATATTCCGTCTGCCGTTCTGGTTTTTGGTTCAATGATTCAGCTAAAACATACGGGCAAAGCAAAAACTTTAGCACCACACGGCACCACTACTGTCGTGCAAACTGGAATATATGGAATCGTTCGGCATCCCATGTGGCTGGGGATGGTTATCTGGTCGGCTGCTTTAATTCTGGTTTTTCAATCGTTTTTTTCTATTGTTTTGAGTACAGTTGCTGTTGTCTGTTTCCAGATGGGAGCCACAAAAGAGGATGAATTCAATATAAAGGAGTTTGGAGATGTATATAGAGAGTATATAAAGAAAGTTCCTATGGGGAATATTTTCAAGGGATTAAGGAGAGTTAAAAAATAAAGAACAGCATAATTTCTAATGCGGAAGTGAGGTGAAAATGATTTGTTTAGGATGAAAGAAGTTTTCAAAAGGTGTGAATGAAAGTGGGGGAATAAAAAATGGTGAAAGAAAAAACAAAAGCGTTGGTTGCGGTGTATTTGTCGAGCATATTTTTAGCTACCGCAGTTGCATGTGTTTTTTCTCCCGACCATCTCCGTTTCTATATCCTTTGGCTGATATGTGGAATTTTCGTGTCAGTTACTGTTTTCATAGCACTAAAGAGCAGATATTTAAGTCTTTCTAAAATCGGACTGGTCGTAATGTTCGCAGGTATTGCAACATGTGTGATATGTATCATTTGCGGAGAACTCTGGCTCGACCTGTGCCCATACGGCACATGCCCAATAGGATTATACGGATCGTTAGGAAATCTCTTGAGTAAAGTAAGGGTTATAATGACGATCCCAAATATACCTGGTTTCTATTTTGGGATGATCGTTTGGTATTTATTTCAGCCACATTTTCTGTCACAATACGAAAGCGTCCCTGAGAGTGTGATCGTTTCTTTCGTAGTGGCTCAATGGTACTTAATAGGTTTAGGAGTGACGAAATTGACAGCATATCTTAGATCCAGAGATTGCTTTATTAAAATAAAAAGAGGGGATAAGAAATGATGACTACAAAGTTCCTATATGGAATGTTTTTAAGAGACTAAAATAAAAATGGAACGACCAAAACCTTTTGTCTTCATAATCCTTCTTTAACGGTGAAATCAGAAAAGCGGAGAGAAGAAAAGCAAAAAGAGGGAAGAGTGAGTGAGAGGGAGTGAGCGAGCGTAGAATGAGACGAGTGCGGGTGATGAAGTTTGGCGGAGGGGCAGTAGCAGATGGTAAGAAGATAAAGACCGTGGCAAATTTGATACGGCGGAGCAAAGAGGGAACAGAGGAAAAGGGGAGCAATGGACTGGTTGTGGTGACTTCCGCAATTTTCGAGATTACTGATATATTGCATGAAAACGCAAGCAGGGTGGCAAAAGAAGGAGATGTGGAAAAGGTAAAAGAATTTGTGAACGAATTAAAAAACAGGCATGAAACTGCGGCATCTGAGGCAATAGACAATAAGCACGTGTTGAACGTGGTAAAGAAAGAGATAGAAGAAAGAATAGGGGAAATGGAGAAGGCTTTTGTTGGCATATGTCTGTTGGGTGAATTAACAGCGAGGTCGCTTGACTATATCGTTTCCTTCGGCGAACGATTAGCGGCTCCTATCCTGGCGGGTACGTTACAATCAATGGGTATGGACGCCGTGCATCTCACCGGTGGTGACGCAGGAATAATAACGAATGCCAACTATGGCAATGCACAGTTAACAAGCGATGCGGAAGAAACGATAAGAGGGCGAATTATGCCTCTATTAGACGATAATAAAATACCTGTCGTCAGCGGATATATGGGAGAAACGAAGAACGGGATAACGACAACGCTGGGTAGAGGCGGCTCGGACTATACTGCGACCATAATAGCTGCGGCGATAGATGCCGATGAAGTATGGCTCTGGAAAGAAACCGAAGGAATAATGAGTGCAGACCCTAAGATAATCAAGGATGCAAGAAAGATACCCTACATCTCATATATGGAGGCGATGGAACTATCCTATTTCGGCGCTTCGATTCTCCATCCGAGAGCGATAGAGCCCGTGATGCGAAAAAGAGTGCCGATACGAGTGAAGAATATACTCAAGCCTGAAGATACGGGCACGCTTATCGGTGAAGAGCCAGAAAAGACGAAAAAGGCGGCTAAAGCCATTACGCTGATTGAAAACACCTCGATTATAAGCATCGCGGGGGCAGGCGTGAGGAGCATATCCGACGTTGCAGCTCGTATATTCTCCGTCTTAGCTGATGAAGGGGTGGACGTCATCATGATAAGCCAGGGCTCTTCGGAAGGAACTATATCCATCGTTATAGAGAGTGCGCAGTTGGAGAGAGCCATTGGTGCAATACAGAGCATAAACGCAGAAGGCACGGTGATCAGGGATTTCACGTATAATAGTGATGTTTGCGCAATGAGTGTTGTTGGGGCAGAAATGGCAGGAACACCGGGAGTTGCAGGAGAAGTCTTTTCCGCTCTTGGCAAGGGAGGGATAAGCATAATAATGATCTCACAGGGCAGTTCAGAGTTTAATATTTCGTTCGTGGTAAAAAAGAAGGACGCTTATAAAGCAGCACAAGCGATACATGACATGTTTAAGATGGGAATGTAAAAGGTATTTAATAAACCTATTTATCTTATGAGAACATTAATTTAACGGAAGGATTAAAAAAGAAAGTGAGAACAATGACGGAATCGAATTCAAATGAGGCAAGCAGTAAGGGCGAGGATAAGCGACGGGAAACTGACCTGTTAGGCAGTGCTGAAATAAAGACAACCGAAGAAATAGAAGTTCCGAAGTTGCTGATTGACCAGGTGATAGGGCAGGAACGCGGCGTGGAAGTGATAAAGAAGGCAGCTAAGCAGAGTAGACATGTGATGCTGATAGGCACGCCCGGTACAGGCAAGTCAATGCTTGGAAGTAGTATGGCGGAATTACTGCCAAAGGAGGAATTGCAAGATACATTGGCGTATCCTAAT
>JAUXHM010000157.1 GCA_030621535.1 Candidatus Methanophagales archaeon
TCTTTTTCCGTTTCCGCTTGTAATCTTTTCAACTCATCTACTTTCGATTGAAGCGAATCGAGGTATGTGATGAGACGGTGTTGAGTAATTAATGAAGGTGCCGGAATACCAATGCCACCCAATTTTTTAACTCCTAATTCTGTCTGTTTCGTAGTTTTAGCTCCTTTGCTATCCTCTATTTTTGACTGCCCCAAAGGGCTATTAATGAAATACATTAGATATTCGGGAACTACTTTTGCCCTATCAGGTTTTATTGCCAAAACATGTGAATCAAAAGGTAATCCCAATGCCTCGCTATCTACTACTGTCGCCCTCCCAATTGTACCTTCTCCAGTAGAATTAACGAGAACATCCCCCTTAGCTGCAAGATATTTAGAAGATAAATTATCAAACCAGTTAGGATCTACTTCTTTTGAATATTTAAGGTCTATCACCCCCCATCTAATGCATTTTTGATTTATTATCCGGCAAGCGGAACCTTCCAAATAAATTGGGCCTTTTCCTCTAGTTATAAATCCAAAACTAGCAATATTCTCGTTTTCCGTTTTTTGAAAAAGCAAACCAAAAGTTTTATTTAATTCTGATTTAAAAGCCTTCTCTGCTTCTTCCATAGCATTTCCTCTTAGCCTTCTCGCCTCCTCAATCCTCGCTGTCAAGCTTTCAATCCTGGCAACCATGCTTTTTTGCTCTAAAAGAGATGGAAGGGGGATTTCCAAATCTAAAACATGTTTAGGGCGTATAGCAGCATAGTTTGTTGAACCCCTTGCTTGTATTTGCCTCTGAAAATTCCGCGTCTTTATAAAGAAGTTTAGATACAGCCTTTCCATTTTTTCTTCGTTAACTTCGAAAAGGAAATAATGACTACTTACAATTGCATCCTCTAATTCCTGTGACACGATTCCGAAACCACCTACTTTAGCATCGATTTCAGCAACTAAAAAATCTCCAGCCTTGCATAGTTGTTGTTTTTTTGTTTTTAATCTACTGCCCTCTATTTCATCCCTTAATACAATCCCTTTTGCATGTAGCTTGGCGGTACACCGTTTATACAAGGCAAAATCATCGATTGTAATAAAGTCTTTTCTATGTTTTAGTACTTCGACTAATTTTACCTGTGGAAACTCACACTCCATCTTCACAACCTGCGTGTATCTGTCTCTGTATCTCACCCATCAGTTCAAAAATCCTCTTCTCCTTCTCAGTGATACTAGCGACAATCTCCCCCGGTGCTCGGTATTCTTCTGATTTAGCTTTATTCGGGTTTTTAATGTCCAGATTGTAGTTATTCTTCGCCACGTCATCTGCAGACACTTTCCATGCGTTTTCGTTCTCCTCTCTGCTATTCCACCAGTCGAGGGTGGGTTTGAACTCCTCGAATTTCATAGGCTTTGTCTTGGTGTACTGCTTCCTACCTTCAGGCAGCGGCACCTCGTAGTACCAGATTTCCTTTGTCGGACCGTCACGTTCAAAAAATAGCAGGTTCGTTTCGATGCCTGTGTACGGCGCGAAGACGCCCTTCGGCAGTCTTACGATGGTATTGAGATTAAAGTTTTCCAAAAGTCCCTTCTTTATTCGCTCGGCAACGCCTGTTCCAAACAACGTCCCGTTAGGCACAACCATACCGCATCTCCCACCCCGCATCCCACCAATTGATCGTCTCAGTTTCCTCATAATGAGCTGTAAAAACAGAAGTGCTGTTTCGGAGGTCTGCTTATCCTCCGGGAAGTTACCAAGAATCCCCCGCTCCTCCTCACCGCCAAAAGGCGGATTGGTCATGATCACATCCACCCTCTCCTTCTCACCGATCTCCCTCAGGTTGAACCGCAGCGAATTCCCGGGATCTATCTGCGGATATTCAAGCCCGTGAAGTAAGAGATTCATCTGCCCCAGTAGGTACGGCAATGGTTTAGCCTCACCGCCGTATATGGACTCTCGTTGCAATATCTCCCGGTCCCCGGTGGTATTAACCAGTTTCAGCAGATGTTCATACGTCTCTGTTAGAAAACCGCCTGTGCCACATGCAGGGTCAAGAACCGTCTCACCTAATTGTGGATCCATCACCTCAACGATGAAGCGAACTACCGGACGCGGCGTGTAAAACTCGCCGGAATCGCCAGCGGTATCTCGCATCTCCTTGAGCATGCTCTCGTAAAGGTGTGATAGCGTGTGTATCTCTTCCGTTGACGTGAAGTTAATGCTGTTGATCTTGTTTACTACGTCTCTGAGAAGATAGCCGTTGATCATACGGTTAATCGTGCCTCTGAACACCGTGGCTATTATATCTCGTCTGTCACCACCGTCGGCACCCAGAAGTGCACGAAGATAAGCAAAAAGCCCGGGACCACGGGTTCCGTCAGGACGTACCGCTTCGTCATTGTTGATGAACGCGATAAGCTCATCACCCGTTATCCCTTCTTCTTTCGCAGCCCAGTCACGCCAGCGGTATGGCTTTTCGATTGCGGGCACGTATCGCGCACCATGCAAAAGCGCGTCCGCCTCGCGGATCTTCTCCATATCATCAAGAAATTTAAGGAACATGATCCAGGTCAGCATCGGGAGACGGTCTAAATCGCCACTCAAACCTTTGTCCTTCCTCATGATGTCCCGGCATGACTTGATGATGCTCGCAAGCTGTTGTGCAGATGTTTTCGTCATTTTATCACTTTTCTTTTGCGTCATTTCGTATCACTTTTCTAATTTTTCAAGCATAAACCCCGTTCTGAAGTTCTGATAATGCGCTCTTTAGTTTCGATATACCGCCGAACGCATCTGCGATTTCCATGAGGTTCCCGTACTCAGAAATAGGCGGTACCTTAAGAATATCAGTATCAT
>JAUXHM010000159.1 GCA_030621535.1 Candidatus Methanophagales archaeon
ATGCTCTTCATAAATTTGCTCTCGGCGTGCCTTAAGTTCTTCGGGTCTGTATTTATTACCCTTGGGATGTTCATCGTTATATCTCCCAATTTCGCTGTGACAATCGAAACAGAGTGGAATAGCGTTATCAATATCGCCTGATTCATCTTTCCCTTTTGGTATAATATGGGCAATTTCAATGTTAGTTCCACAGAGTTTTCCACATAGGCAACAATGACGATTACACCAAAGAAGGCATTTTATTTTATCATTCTCGCTAAAATCTCCAGTCATGGTAATCCCCTCCGGTTGTTTTTAAGCAATCAAAAATACTATTCATTGTTTCAGAAGCTTAATCATCATCATACTCAACCTATTTTAATATCAGACTTTTTTATATTTAAACCTTTTCAGAACCTTTTTATATCTCCCTCGCCATTACTAAACTAAATCAAACCAAACAATGATTATAGCACACACACCGGATGCGGATGACGCATTCATGTTCTATGGACTGCTAAGCGGCAAAATCCGTACCGATATGGAAATAACGCAGGTGATTGAAGACATCGAAACGCTGAACAAAAGAGCTTTTAGAGGTGAGTTAGACGTCACCGCGCTCTCAGCCCACGCTTATGCTTTTCTCCATCCCCAATATCGGATTCTGTCTGCCGGTGCAAGCGTAGGGGAGGGATATGGTCCGGTAGTTGTTGCGAACAGGGAAATGGATCCGGAAAGGAAAAGTATTGCCGTGCCCGGGAAATACACCACTGCGAACCTGCTGTTAAAACTGGCAGTTGATGACTTCCAGCCGGTTGAAATGCGATTTGACGAGATTATCCCCGCGGTGAAGAGAGGGGACGTGGATGCCGGATTGGTAATCCACGAAGGTCAGATAACTTACGCACAGCACGGTCTTGTAAAAATACTCGATTTGTGGGGCTGGTGGCATGAGAAAACGAGGCTGCCTTTGCCTCTTGGCATTAACGCCATAAAACGGGATATTCCTGAAGGGACGCAACGTGAATTTCTTGTGCTTATGCGAGAAAGCATTCAGTATGCGCTGGACAATGTAGAAGAAGCTATGCAGTATGCAATGAAATATTCAAGAGGTGCGGATAAAGAGCTGGTCAAGAAATTCGCACTGATGTACGTGAATAAATACACGTATGAAATGCCCGAAGAAGTTGTAAAAGCACACGATGAACTTTATCGAATGGCGGAACGAAAAGGATTTTTTGCGAGACCGCCCTTAGACATCCTTTTTCCTTAATTAAACATATTCGTATTCCTATTTCCTTGGGATATGTTATATCCATTATTGGATATGAACATAAATGAGTATATATACATATTAGAGAGAACCAGAGTAAAATATAGCTAACAAATTAATCGCAGGGATAAGGATAAAAATGTCGGCAGGAGAATTAAGGAACTGGATAGAGAAGCATAGAGACGAACTATTTGCAAACGATGCGGTTGGCACGGGCTGTTTCAGTTATTTGCCCGGCGAGGTCGTGTGGGCAGTCACAAGGAGATGTAACCTGAAGTGCAAACACTGCTCGATTGCCGGGGAAGACCCCGAGGAGCTCACGACAGAAGAGGGATTTGGAATTATCGAAGAAGCAGCTAAACTTGGACACGTAAAGTTCGCATTTACGGGTGGCGAGCCTTTGCTGCGTGAGGACATCTATGACCTCATCGAATACGCATCGTCTTTCGACATGCAGGTGGTGATGGCGACGAACGGGACACTGATAACGAAGGAAGTTGCGGGGAAGTTAAAGAAAGCGGGTTTGGAACGTGCCGCGATGAGCATTGATGGGATAGGAAACGCGCATGATGAACTTCGAGGAGTTAATGGCGCGTTTGAAGGCGTGCTGCGCGGTATGAAAGCATGTGGAGATGTAGGGCTTGCAACTCAACTTTTCACGATGGTCACGAGAGATAATTACAGTGAGCTACCAAAAATAATCAAGCTTGCAGACGATTTGAGTCTTTGGAGAATCTATCTTATTTATTTGATTGCCGTAGGTCGAGGTAAGGCGATTTCCGAGGCTTGTTTATCCACGGCAGAGAACATGAAGTTCTTTGAAGATGTGACGATAAAGCAAAAGAACGTGAATGTATGGCTCAAACCGATATGCAATCCGCAGTACTGGGCTTATCTGCTGGATAAGGGGCTTGTGGACCGCAAGGATGGGATTGAGTTTACAGGATGCACGGCGGGTATCACGCGATTTCATATTTTTCCTAATGGTGACGTAACGCCATGTGCATATTTGCCCGCAAAAGCGGGAAATATAAGGGAGGACAGTTTTTTGGACATTGTCAGGGATTCTGAGATGTTTAAGGCGTTGAGAGCGAGGGAAGTGAAGGGACATTGTGCCACCTGCAAATACAAGCAAATATGTGGTGGGTGCAGGTCGAGGGCGTATGCTACTTCGGGGGATTATCTGGCTGAGGACCCGGTGTGTTGGTTGGGAGATGGAGAGGGAGAAGGGAGATAGAAAGATTAGGATGCTGTTGATTTCGGGCAATTTTCATTCTTACTACTTTTCCGCTTCAGAATTTAGAAGAGAAGTACTGGAAGATTTTTATAGGTTTTTTTTTATCCCGATGTAGAAATGGAAAATGTGTAAGCACAAAGAGAAAAGAGAAGAAGTTTTTTATTATTTAGGGTAGATATATAGATACCACAACGGAGGGGAAAAAATGACCGTGTATGAAGCAACCACTAACAAAATCCATGAACTGCCAGAATCTCTCATCGGAGAAGTGAGTGATCTCGTGGACTTTCTGCAAATGAAA
>JAUXHM010000151.1 GCA_030621535.1 Candidatus Methanophagales archaeon
GATGGAGTAGAATGCACATACGAAGACGAACCGGAAGAACAAGAACAACGAATGAAATGGCTCAATACGGTGCGCTAACGGCAATTTTTTCGAATTTGGAGAATGAAACTTATGTGAAGGAGATGCTCTCGGACGTGAAAGACTTTATTCGAGAGGTACAGGACATCACACGTGAAGGAGATCCATAGAGCAAGAGAGCTGATAAGACCGTACGCACGCAAAGAAATGATACGCTCCGACACTAAAAGAACAAATCTTCTGAAAGAATTCATAGACTTGCTTGAAGATGGATACTCAGTTGAAACTTGGCTTTCCAAACTCAACTTTTCCAACCCCATAATGACGCCATAGTTTTGAAAAGACGATTGGATTTCACCAGATTGGAAAACAGGTTATAAGAAATAACTGGCAACTGTGCCTTTACATTGACTGCATTCGTGTTTAGAGCCCGCATAGACTATTACCTCTTTATCTGGATACCAACCTGTTCCTACTAAACCTTCTCCATCACAATAAGAGCAAGTGAATGTTCTTTCCTCACATTCTGAGATTTCTTTAATCATCTCCATCTCCCCCTTCCTCTCTTCTTACAAACTCCAGCCGTTAACACGCCGCTTTATGACATTTAACCTTTACCCTAAATCTTTTAACATTCACAAACCCGCTCAAATATCTCCTTCACCGCAACAACCGCTTTAGAATCCTCAGGCAGTTCGATTATCGGCTTCCCTACCAAATCAAACGCTCTTATGTTCTTATCCTCCGGAACTGTTCCTATAAGCGTAAGCCCACTATCCTTTACCATCTCATCCAGGGCGTTCTTCACCGCTTCATCCTCCGTAACCTTGTTCAACACGAGATACACGTGCCGGAACTTAATCTGCAACTTCTCTGCAAGGTTCTTTATGTTCGCTGCCGTGTCTATGCCCCTCTTCGTGGGGTCGCTCACCACAAGCATTGTATCCACGTCGCGAGTCGTTCTGCGGCTCAGATGCTCCAGCCCGGCTTCACAATCTATCACAATTGCAGGGAATCGTGCGGACAACTTATCAATAAAATGCCGTAGCATGTCGTTTATCAGGCAATAGCAGCCCGGACCTTCGGAATGCCCCATAGCTAATACCGAGAACCGCGGTGTGTTTACCATTATCTCCTCTATCTTATACTCAATCAGCATATCCGTGGGCATGTCTTCAGAGAAAAACACCTGCGAAGGCGATGCTATCTCCTCCCTTACCTCGCCTATCGTGCGTTTTACGTCGACACCCAGCGTGCTTGGAAGACACGTTGCAGGGTCGGCATCTATCGCAAGCACCGTGCCCAGCCCGTTTTCCGCCAGGAATTTTAGTATTAGTGAGGCAATCACCGTTTTTCCCGTGCCGCCCTTTCCCGCTACTGCAATGATATTAGCCTTTTGGGTCATTTTTCCATCGAAAGATTATTATTTAATATGTTTAGAATGTAAATATTTTTCTTTTCCGCAAACGCTTTTCTTTTTTAAAGAAAAGGGTTTAATCTCAAAACGGTTTCAACTTGTTACGATAATATTGTCGAAACAACTCCTCGGCCTTTTGCATTTGCGCGGAATACCACATTCTAAGCTCTGCTATCACTTCTTCATGCTTTACTTTATGTAGTGCAAGCCTCAAAATCAGTAAAACTTCCGCTCTAACTTTCTCATCCTCGCTTTTCCAATTTGGAACCTCTATAGTCACGCAAAAATCGTTCTCGCTGAACTTACTCCGCAATATAGGAGCGATAGAACCCAAGAGAATTCCATTTCCGAAGTCAACGAAAGGAGGGACGCCTATTCTCTTCTCTCGCTCAGGGTCGGTTAGCCCTGAATACGAATGCTCGCCATAAGCGTGCAGCTCGAAATAGAAATGAGGTTTATAGTTCTCGATGAGCTGAAGCAATTCAATGCCCGCTCTACTCCGATAATATTCTTCAGATAAAACGTCCACGTACTTGCCGTGCTCGGCGAGACATGGCACGATTATCGCTCTTCCAGCGTATACCTCGTCCTTTGCCAACTGCCCAAGAATAGGTGCGGTGTACAAACCTTCTTTTCCGTGCAGACCGCCGACAAACAGTTTCGTCGGTCCTGCCTCAGAAGCAATGAGCCGATACAACTTCATTTGGTAATCTAATCTCCCAGTAAAACTTTTTAGAAAAAAGTTTTATCAAAAATTAGTTGTTTCTTTGATCAAACTTTCTTTTTGAAAGAAAGTTTGTTATAACAGTTGCAAATCCTTCGTAATCTTATCTACTTCTTCTACATTCGCGGGTCCTATTCCTATTGCAGTTACCGTTCCCGGCGGGATTTCCGTCAGACCCGCATCTTCCACGATAGCAACCGGCAGTCCAAGCTTCTTCGCTTCCCTTTCTAATTCGTATATCTCGTCGAGGCTATTCACCTTCAGCACGACCTTCTTCTGCCCTTGTGCCCGCCAGTTCTTCCTATTCCGCACCGCAGCGAGTTCATAGCTTAATATCGAAGCATGAGCGACTTGAACTGCTGCTTTGCCCTTTGACAGCTTCAGGTCTTCTCTGATTACGATGCACTGTTTATATTCTTGCATTAGCTTATCATAGTTAAAAATCCCTGTAGGTATTTTAATATTACACACTAATCAAATCTTAATTAGAAAAGCAAGAGACGAGAAGAATGAATAAAACATACGAGCATGCAGAAATAGAAAAGAAGTGGCAGGAGAAAGTGGACGATTCGATATACTATTTCAAGGCGTCTTCGGACAAGCCGCCTTATGTTATAGATACGCCCCCACCGTACCCTACCGGGGATTTCCACGTAGGTAATGCATTAAACTGGTGCTACATTGATTTTATCGCACGCTATAAGCGAATGCGAGGTTACAACGTGATGTTTCCTCAGGGGTGGGA
>JAUXHM010000167.1 GCA_030621535.1 Candidatus Methanophagales archaeon
TGTTGACTTTACCAAAGAAGAATTATTTATGTTTTTAATAAACTTTTCTTTTTAAAGATAGGTTTTAAGCAAAAAGTTTATGACGAAAATACGGGTGGGTGTAGTCGGCTGCGGTGCGATAGGAACTGAGATATGCAAGGCGATAGATGGATATGGGGGCGGAGATGGGGACGCGGACTTAGGAATGGAACTGAAATTTTTGATAGACAGCCATCCTGAAAGGATAGAAAAGCTGCGTAAAAGCCTGATAAAAAAGCCCGCGATAATAAAATCCGATAGCATGATGCTGGATAAAATTTTAACTGAGGTTGACCTGCTGATAGAGTGTGCATCACAGGCTGCGGTTCGTGAGTTTGCGATACCTGCGTTAAAAAAAGGTAAGGATGTGATGATATTAAGCGTGGGTGCGTTATTGTGTGAGCCTGGTCTTTTTGAAGAAATCGAGCGTATATCAAAGGAAAAAGGGTGTAAAGTGTATATTCCGTCGGGCGCCGTGGCAGGTATAGACGGGCTGAAATCCGGTGCTATTGGCGGGATACATTCTGTGGTGTTAACGACAATAAAGCCGCCTTCGGGTTTCGCGGGGAATGCGTACGTGAAGGAAAAGGGAATAGATTTATTTTCAATAGAAAAAGAGGAAACGCTGTTCACGGGTCCTGCGAAGGAAGCGGTGAGGCTTTTTCCGGAGAACGTGAACGTAGCTGCTTCTTTAAGCCTTGCAGGTATAGGTCCAGAGGCTACCCGCGTGAAAATCGTTGCAGACCCCTCTGCGGTGGAGAACGTGCACGAGATAGAGGCGAGAGGCGAATTTGGTAAATTATTCGTGAGGGTGGAGAACGTCCCTTCGAGAGCGAATCCAAAGACGAGTTATTTAGCTGCTCTTTCTGCAATTGCAACGCTGAAAAGCATATCTTATCCGATAAGGGTGGGGACGTAGGGAATGTAAAATGGAAAGTGCAAAATGAAAATTGATTTCGTTTAATAAAGGTTGGAGAACGCAATGAAATGACAACGGAAACAGATAGAGAGGGATTGATAAAGAAATTTTTTGAGCTTGAGGATGCAGATGAATGTGTAGTGAGTGCGTGGGTCCTTTTTATTGACGTTCAACGAGCGTATAAAGGTGAGAAAGCGGGGACTATCAGCCGGAGAGAGCGGGATAAACTGCGAAGGAAATTTGACGGGTATGTGAGAAAGAACAAATTAAGGATGCTGGGCGAGGAAGAGGGGTTGAAAGCACATGAGCTTGCAATAGTCAAAGGAGAGGAGGGAGAAGGAGAGATAAAAACGTTGAACAGCTTTGATGTCTGGTTACTGACGGATTTTGAAGAGGTCTGTTCTGTATTGGTAGCAGACGAACCGAAGGAAGTGGAAGGTTTTCCTGGGGCGATAACGAAATTTTTGGAAGACCCGGATGTGGATGAGTGGTTAAAAGAGAGATTGATAGAAAAGAACAAGGAAGCAGGTGAGAGACTTCTGAAGGCGATTCTTGAAAAGAGACCAGTAGATGTGAATGTTCATTCATTACTCGTGGAACACTACGAAAGGGAGGGCAGGTTCTCAGAAGCAGAAGCGGAATACCAGCGAATGCTCAGCGAAACGGATGATGAACTCGTGTGGGCGAACTACGGATACTTCTTAGAGAGGAGGCAAGGAAGATATGAAGATGCTTTTGAGGCGCTTAAAAACAGTTTGGAGATTTGCGAGCGTGTTGGAGAAGGAGAGGCGGGAGAATTTTTAGAAGAAGTGAAGCGCAGCATAAGCAGAGTGGAGAGGATGAAGGACCTGGAAGGTGAGAAGGCGAGGGCAGCGAGGGAATATCAGGAAGCCATGTGGTTGATAGCAGATATAATGGAATTTGCAGAGAAAAGAATGGAAAGGGAAATAAAGAAAGCGCAGGAGGAGTACATGAAAGAAAAGGAGATGGAGGAAATCGTATTGGAGGACACTTTTGATTTTATGTACTGGTTTTTGTTCCACAGGAAACAGTCGAATGGAAAAGTCCCGGGGATGGTGTATGCAGAAGAGGAAAGTCTCGGAGAAGTAACAAAGGAGAGGTTAAAGGGGCTTGAGAGCCCGGTGGAAGGTACTTTTGAAATTGTTGACGTTGACCACGCCTCCTTCAAGCTCGCGGTTAAAGACATAATAACCGATGAGGAATACGCGTTGATGGGGGATTTTTCAGGGATAAGTGAGGGGCAGATTTTTTCCGGTAATATCTACCCGTGGAGCGATTTCTATCTCACAGGAGGTGCTGTGGCGACATATATAGATGACCACAGCGAGCGATTAAAGAAGTTTGCTGAGGAGCTTAAAAGTGGAAAGCTGTTAGAAGATGCGAAGAAAGAGCTAAAAAAGGAGCATGATGCATTTGTTCTTTATTTTGGCACGGAAGACACGATATTTAAATCAAAGAAGGAATGTGAAAAGACATTTAACAAGTTCTCAAAGTGGTTTTTGTTTGAATATGTATCTGCGACTGAAGGGGGTGGAAAGACAGCAGCAGAGATATACGAAGAGAAGTATGGAGAGAAACCAAAGCCTGAAAGGACAAAATTACCACGTTCATTCGCAGGTGCAGGAGATATTGGTGCGGTAAGTTATCCTGAGTATGGTATTTCTTTTGTGCGACATTATGGTTTTTTGAAAAGGGTTTTTGACACGG
>JAUXHM010000043.1 GCA_030621535.1 Candidatus Methanophagales archaeon
AATTCATTCGTCAGCTCGCCTATCTCCTTTATCAATGCCCCTATTTCCTCATCCTTTTCCTTTATCAATTCATCAGATACGACACCCATTTTATCACCTCTTTTGTTTATGCCTCTATTATAATAGGAGTTTAAAAATTCTAATATTTATATCTTTCTATTTTTATCTATCCCTTCAGCACGATTTCTATATGAACGTCTTTGGGTATGGGTACGCGCATAAGTTGTCGCAATGCTCGTTCATCTGCCTCCAAGTCTATCAATCGCTTGTGTATACGCATTTCCCAATGGTCCCAT
This sequence comes from Candidatus Methanophagales archaeon, assembly GCA_030621535.1. Lineage (GTDB taxonomy): Archaea > Halobacteriota > Syntropharchaeia > Alkanophagales > Methanospirareceae > QEXZ01. The sequence continues at coordinate 297 of JAUXHM010000043.1, forward strand.
GTAGGCGAACCTTCACCATCAGGGCTTTTTCTACAGGGCACGAGAAGTTTCTTTGTGGGAAGGGGGATGGGTCCCGACATTCTGACTCCCGTTGTATCTGCTATCTGCCTCACCTGCTGGCATATCCCATCCAGTTGTTTATGGTTCGTGCTCGACAGTTTTATCCGCGCTTTTTGGTCCATTTCCCCTTTCCTTTTAGTTAGCTCTGCTTGTGCCCTATCCTACCTCGGCTTTACGTCTATTACCATACCCGCAGCAACCGTCTGCCCCATGTCACGGATTGCAAACCTTCCTAACTGTGGTATCTCCTTTACACGCTCGATAACCAGCGGTCGTGTGGGTTTTATCGTTATGATAGCGGCATCACCGGATTTTATGAAGTCGGGATTTTCTTCTAATACTGCTCCGGTCTTCGGGTCCAGCTTCTTAGAAATTTCCGTTACCGTAGATGCAACCTGAGCGGTATGGCAATGGAAAACCGGGGTGTAACCCACCGTAATTGCACTTGGATGCTGAAGGACAACTATCTGTGCTGTGAACTCGTCCGCAACCGTTGGTGGGGTGTCCGTATGACCGCAAACGTCTCCCCGCCTTATATCATTCCTGCTTATTCCTCGTACATTCCAGCCGATATTGTCACCTGGAACTGCTTCTGGAATCTCTTCATGGTGCATCTCTATTGTTTTCACCTCACCCGTTTTATCCGCGGGTTCAAAGATAATCTTATCGCCCTTCTTTAGCTTTCCTGTCTCCACCCGTCCAACGGGAACGGTGCCAACGCCTGTTATTGTATACACATCCTGCACAGGTATTCTAAGCGGAAGCTTAATCGGCTTTTCCGGCACTTTCATGAGGTCCATCGCGTCTAACAGGGTAGGTCCATCGAACCACTTCAGTTTATCGCCACGCTTCGTTACGTTCTCGCCATCAATAGCAGAAATAGGCAAAAACGTGACATGCTCGTCTTTATAGCCCACGGTCTTCAGAAGTGCTAAAATCTCTTTCTTCAACTCTTCATATCTCTTCTGGTCGTAATTCACCCGGTCCATCTTGTTTACTGCGATAATCAGCTGAGTTACACCTAACGTTCGGGATAAGAATACGTGCTCTTTTGTTTGCGCCATTATCCCGTCTTTAGCATCCACCACCAGTACCGCCGCATCTGCCTGCGACGTTCCTGTAATCATGTTCTTCACGAAATCCCTGTGACCGGGGCAATCTACAATGGTATAATAATACTTGTTAGTATCAAACCTCTGATGTGCAACGTCTATGGTAATGCCCCTCTCTCTTTCATCCTTCAACGTATCCATCACCCAAGCATACTCGAACGTCGCTTTTCCTATCGCCTCTGCCTTTTTCCTGTACTCCTCTATCAAATGCGGGTCTATCGCTCCTGCTTCCGTCAGCAACCTTCCCAGCAGCGTTGACTTGCCATGGTCTATATGGCCAATCATTGCCAGATTCATGTGTTCTTTCTCTACCATTTCTCTTCTTCTCCTATTTTTCTTCTAATCTACCTCTTAGTCTTTTGTTATCTATAATGTTTCATTCTTTTTCCATATATAAATATATAAATAAATAAATACCACAAATGAAACCGAAATCCGACTGTATCGCCTGTCTGGTAGAACGAACGAAATACGAGTGCGATATAGCTTTTAACGACGACAGTGAAAAAATCCGTGCAATGGAGGAATTTATCGCTTTTCTCATGGCGCATCTCGATGAGGAAGGGAAAGCACCCGCTTTTTTTGGCACGGAAAGGGAAAGGATAATAAAAAGGCGAAGTGGAGTGAAAGACCCTCACAGAGAAATAAAAAGGAGAAGCAACGAAGTTGCGAAGGGCTTACTTTCCGAAGTGTCCGACTTTTACGATGCGGCTGTCGCGAAGAGCGGGAATAAACTGGAAGCGCTGGTACGAATAGCAGCAGCGGCGAATTCGATGGAATATGGAGTAAAGGGGTATTTTTACGATGACGATGCTTTTAAAGATGATTTCGTGCACACATTAAATGAGAACCTTAATTGGGATAAGGACTTGATAACATCGGCAATAGAGGAGCGAAACAGGATTTTGTATTTGACTGATAATGCTGGCGAGATATTTTTTGATGCGTTTGTGATACGGAAATTGATAGAGCTGGGTAAGGAAGTAGTTGTGTCGCCGAAGAGCGCGCCGGTTATAAACGATGCTACAACAGAAGACGTGAAGGAAGCGATTGAAAAGGTGGATATTTCGGATTCCGGGTTGGTAAAGATAGTTCCAAGTGGTTCATGCATAGGTGTTTTGATAGAAGAAGCGGAAGAGGAATTTATGGATGTGTTCTGTGATGAGCGCTATCTGGTGATAGCAAAGGGAATGGGGAATTACGAGACGATTTCGGAGTTTGAAGCCCGGGCAGAGTTGGGGTTAAGCGGCAGGTTGATATATGTCTTCAGGGCGAAATGTGAGCCAATAGCAAGTAATATAGGAGTAAAAAAGGGGGAGCTTGTAGCTAAGCTCGTGTGACTTGTCCGTTCAATTAGCGGTTTAGCAGGTTAGCGGTTTGGCAGTTTGGCGGTTTAGTGGCTACTGACACCTGACACCTAAAACCTGACACCTGTTTGGTCTGTCTGCGGTAATCTGTGTCAACAATTTATTTTCTTGCGGGTCGGGTCAGTTCACCTGTACACCGACTTTGGCTTTTTTTCGTCTCTTCCGGTGTATTTTAATCTTCCACCGCGGAAATCGAACTCGGGAGGGTTCCTCTCAGCATCTATCAGCTCTCGTGTTCTACCTGCAATTTGTGCTTCGGGATTCGCTGCCTCTGCCCTTGCCGCACTATTTGCTACGTGTAAATCGTCTATTTTCATCATTCCGGTTGCCGCTTCGGTAGCCGAGTTAAGCGCCTGCAACTTCACGCTTAATGGGTCTAGTATCCCCGCTTTCATTACGTCTTTCACGCAGCACTTATCGCTGCCCGATATACCGGCATTCTTATCACCTGCGAAATGATCTGCCCTGAGTTTCGTAAGTGCATCTATCTGGTTCATTCCATTATTCTTCGCTAACGCCTTTGGTATAGACTCCAGAGCGTCAGCAAAAGCATCCATTGCCAGCTGCTCCTTACTCGGTATCTTCTTTGCGAATTTCCTCACTCGATACGCACATTCCATTTCTACCGCACCACCGCCGGGTACCACGCGGTTGTCCTCAAACAGTTGTGCAACGGCGTGCAGGGCGCTTCTTATCTCGCCTACGAGCCCCTCTAAAACCCTGGTTGATGCACCTCGTATAAACATCGTTGCGGATTTCTTATGCGAGCACTGCTCAAAAAACACGTAGTTATCACCACTTATCTCTCGCTGGACTACTCTTCCCGCAACGCCAAATTTGTCTTCACTGAGGTCACTTACGTCTTTCACTATCTTTCCTCCCGTAGACCGCTCCAATCGTTTCATGTCCGTTAATTTCACCCTTTTTATCAGCATTATCCCTGCTCGGCGGAACTTGCCCAGTGCATCGTCATCCACACCCCAGCGGCAGCAAATCACGTTTGCACCTGATTTCACTACCGGGTCCACGACCGCATCAAAAATCTTTGCTCTTGCCTCCCGGAACTCCTTAAACTGCGAAGGTTTTGAGAGTTTTACGTGAAAATCAAGTGCTCCGAGCGTTTCGCCCGCTTTACTGCGTTCTCGTGCTCCCGTACCGGTTTTGAGTTCTTGTCTCCCCTTTATCTTTGGCTCCTTATGTTCAAGCGGGAAATCAAGCAAAGCTATTCTCGCAGGCGTCATCTCCGTTGGAAGTGCCGCTAAAACCTCTCGGTCCACCACGACTCCTTCGGCAAAACCCGTCTCCTGCATTCTGCCCCCGCTTTTTGTTTCTATCGCGATGTCATCCACGTCTATTGACTTATTCCCCGCACCATCGTCATCGCTATCGTCATCGCTTATTCGTTTTATGCTTTGTACCACCGCATCTGCCAATTTATCTTCCGCATAATAATCACCTTTCTTTAACGCGGTCTTTGCCACGCACCGCAAGAGTTCATCGCCTCCTGCACCTCTCACGTCCACCTCAGCCGCTATTTCAGCTAAAACTTCTTTTACATGCTCAAGAGCGAGCTCGTAACCTTTCACCACGATATTTTGATGCACACCCTCATTTTTCAGCTCAAATCCACGCTTCACCAGTTCTCCCGTCAGAATCATCACCGTAGCTACGCCATCTCCCACTCTCTCCCCCTGTGTTAACCCTGCATTTATCAGCATGTCCGCAGTAGGGTGCATATATTTCAGTTCCTTTATCAGGCTGTATGCGTTGCCCGAAACGAGGTCAGCGGCTTCTATTTTAGTTGCCCCCTGTGTTATCAACATCTTTGACCCAAAAGGACCGAGAATCGGTTTAAACATATCAGAAAAAGTAGCGGAAACCCGCACATTCGCCTCTTGTATCTCTTCCGGCGATACGGCTCCCGGTGGCAATTCCTCCTTTATTGTCATTTTTTCTCTCCTCGCTCCTTCTCCTACCTTTTCACTGTAATGCGAATAATAATAAATATATCTCTATACTAAAAATAGCTTTTAGTTCCGTAACGAGTTTACACAAAAGAGAAAGCAAATGGACAAGAAGGAAAAAGACAAACTTAGGAACGCACTCAAAAAATATTTTGGAGAAATTTACGCGATTTATGCTGGAGGGAACTTCAGTGAAGGCAGCTTCTACGATTGCTTGAAGCACTTTATTAAAGATTCAGGACGGATTTTAGGATATTCAACGTTCCCGTTTGTTCTGCCAAAGAGAACTGAAGTGGGCATACCCGACTTTTTCGTCAGAAAGAACGGGGAGATTGTCGGGCATATCGAAGCGAAAGGGGTGGATAAGAACCTGGAGAATCTTCATTTGACATAGCCTTATATCAGCTTCACACGCCTCTTTGACTTTATTTTCTTATATAACTTCTCATCCGTAATCAGAAGTGGTACCCTTTCTCTTTCTGAAGCAGCTATGAAAAGGGAATCATATATTGTGATTTTCTTTAAAAAATATCGCAGCAATAACACTTGAACCAAGGATTACTCGATCTGGCATCTCTATCTGCCCGTATCAGTTCAGCAGCACTCACATCTACCTTCATCTCTTTCCTTATCCCCTTTGCCTCAGCAAGTAATCTTTCCTTACTCTTATCTTTGACCAGTTCTTCCACCATAGTTCTTATTACCTCCTGCCAGTTTACTTCTTTCATCTCTTCCATCATCTTACGTAATTTCACCGGAACTCTTATGCTATACTTCACACCGCCACAGATTGAACTTTTTCAAAACTCTGAAACCGCAGTGTGAGTAAAGAGTCAAGTTCTTGTTTGTGGGTGGTATCTGCCTTGTTCAGGCAGTCGGAGATGGCATTTTTAAAATCCATAAACTCGGAATAATATTTCGAATAGAGGCACTGTTTCTTAACAAATTTCCAGAGACGTTCAATGAGATTTAAATTAGGCGAATAAGGTGGTATATAAAGCAATTCGATATCAAGAGGGCACTGTCGAATTTTCTAGTGAAATTGCTAAATCTTTAAATTCCACCGCAGAGCACACGGAGAACGCAAAGGCACCGGAAAGCCCAAACAATGATTGGAACCGTCTTAAAACTCTGCGTACTCTGCGCTCTCCGCGGTGGATAAATCACTTGATTTTTAGATAGTGCCGTTGGCATCTATTCGTTGGAGAAGAGAAGGTCAAAACAACGCATCTTAGCCCTACAATCTCTCCTTCCCGGCATGAAGAGAAGAAACGAAATTCATTATTTCACTGGGAACGCCGCATCCATAAATTTTGTTTAGAAAGTTTTAAATAGTGGTGAAAAGAAGAGGTTATTTGATGCGTATGCTCAGAAGATTAATCGGGATTTTGGTATTGGTGATGGTGGTGCTGGCGATGGTGCAGATGGTGGGGGCGGAGACGGCGCAGAGGTGGTATCTTTTACACGACGAATATACAGGGACAGAAGCCCATGATGGAACAACACATCATAAAAATCTTTTTATGAACAAAATTGGAGAAACTTCTGTGACTCCTTGGTCTACTTATTTCAACTCACCTAAAACTGTGTGGTGGTATGCCGGGAACATCGCAGAATGCAACCTAGGGTTTGGAGAAAATGATTGGACGGCATATATAGCTCACGGAAGCATCAATACGGAGGTAGGCTCCCAAACACTTTATGTAGATGTATATAAAGTGAAAGCTGATAACAGTGTAGTCCATTTGGCTGGTAGCACTCAATCCTTTAATGGGGGGGATACAGCAGGGACATGGGATATCGTTTGTACAGACGATGATGGGACAACACAAGATTTTACAACAGGTGAAAGGTTAGCTTTTAGAATAACTCATAGTTATAGTGGGACAAAGCACATCACCATTTACTATTATAAAGATGAGGGGGGTAAGCGATCTAGACTTGAAAGTCCTTCCTCAGACCCCGGCTATCCGGTCCCCGAACTCAGCGCCCTCCTACTATTCTCGATCGGCTTAATCACACTAACCGGATACGTCTTATTAACAAAGAAGAGAAGGCAATAAAAAAATGGAAGAAGAAGAACTCACTGCAAAGCGGAAAAGATTTGAAAACGACACAAAATGGCTAATTGAACACTACGATGAACTAAAGATCGAATACCCCGAGGGAAGGGGTAGCATCGTTCAACAATAAAGTTGTAGGACACGATAAGGACTTATCCAATTTAATGGAGAAGCTTCGTGCAAAATATCGAGAAGATGCAGGGCATATAGCAGTGGAGTTCGTTACGCCAAGGAAAGTAGAGCTGATACTATGGGAATTTACTCGACAAATTCGCACTGATTATAGATAAACCGAGAAATACGGTTTTGATAACCGATGAGGAGGTTAGAGTTCAACAGGCTTAATCGCACTCGCTGGATACGTCTTATTAACAAGAAGGAGGAACTAAAAAATGGAACCAAACTACCGGTACAGAGCGAAACTGGATAGAGTAGTGGATGGCGATACGATGGACGTGGTCATAGACCTCGGGTTTTACGTGGAGCTGCGAGAACGAGTGCGTTTGGCAGGAATAGACACACCTGAAATATATAGAGTTAAAAAGGACAATAAAGAATACAAGAAGGGAATAGAAGCGAAAGAATACGTTGAGCGAAGATTAAACGAGAATGGAAACGAGATGGCCATTGAAACGGAGAAACGAGGAAAATGGAGAAGGTGGCTTGCAACGGTACATCTAAAAGACTCCTCGAAAACGCTGAATGATGAGTTGGTCGAGAACGGTCTGGCAGAAAGAGTGAGGTAAGGAATCGATTGTCACATAGATTCAAATTTACCGCAGAGAACGCGGAGTTCGCA
>JAUXHM010000114.1 GCA_030621535.1 Candidatus Methanophagales archaeon
TAAACCGCTAAATTGAACCACTCTACCGTCCCCCTTAGCCCTTCTTCCAGACTATACCCTGGTTCATAGCCCAAATTCTTCTTTGCTTCTGATATATCAGCCAGGGAATGCTTTACATCTCCTTCTCTGGAGTCGTCATGTATGGGCGTTAAATCATTCCCTATGAGCGCCATTATCATATTTGCAAGCTCATTTATGCTTATCCTGTTCCCGTTTGCGATATTATATACGCCCTCGGCATCACTTTTTGCCGCAAGTATATTTGCGCTTACTACGTCTTTCACAAACGTAAAATCCCGCGTTTGCTTGCCATCACCATAAATCACTGGCGGCTTGTTTTCTGAAACGAGGTTTATGAATTTCGGGATAACTGCCGCGTAGTCCGAGTAAGGGTCCTGCCTCGGTCCGTAGACGTTGAAATAACGAAGCGAAACGGTTTTTAAGCCGTAAATATTATTAAAAACGTTGCAGTAATACTCACCCAGTAGTTTCGTCACCGCGTAAGGCGACAACGGATTTGGTGTCATACGCTCCCTCTTCGGTAGTTCTGGCGTATCACCGTAAACCGAAGAAGAGGATGCATAAACAACTTTTTTTACGCCGCAATCTCTCGCAGCAACCAAAACGTTCAGTGTTCCGTTTACATTTGCGTTATTAGATGCGATCGGGTCTTTTATACTTCGTGGGACAGAAGGAATCGCAGCCTGGTGGAAAACATAATCGGTATCCTTGAAAACCCCCTTCAGCAAATTCAAATCAGTTATGCTGCCCCTAACGAAGTTTATATTTGTACTTTGATTAAATTTTCTTAGATTCGCCATCTTTCCCGTGGATAGATTATCCACAATAATAACTTCATTTTCATTTTCCTTCAATAGCTCTTCAGCAATATTTGAGCCTATGAATCCTGCTCCGCCTGTTATAACCAGCTTCATTTTCTTCTTCCTCTTTTTCCTACTCCACCGTCACACTCTTTGCCAGATTCCTCGGCTTATCTATTTCACATCCCCTCTCTTTTGCCGTCCAGTATGCGAGCAAGTGAAGAGCGACCGTATTGGGAATAGGCGAGAATATTGTGCCTGTCCCTGGAACTCTTATCACCGCATCCACGTACTTCTCCACCTCTTCATCCCCTTCCTCTGCTATTGCAATCACCGGTGCCCCTCTTGCCTTTATCTCCTTCACGTTCCCCAGCATCTTCTCATAAATGTTCTGCGAAGCATTTTGATCAAACTTTCCTAAAGTTTGACGTGTCAGAATCGCAACTACCGGCGTATCCTCTGTAAGCAGTGCAAAAGGTCCGTGTTTGAGTTCCCCCGCCGCATAACCCTCTGCATGTATGTACGAAATCTCTTTCAGTTTTAATGCGCCCTCCAGAGCAATAGGCAGGTTCACACCGCGTCCCACGAAGAACGCATGGTCGTATTTTGAAAGGTACCGTGCATGTTTTTGTATGTTTCCATTTGCTTCGTCAAGCACTAGCCGAGCTATTTGCGGCATTCTCCTCAGTTCTTCGAGATGTTCCAAAAACGCCGCCTCGGGTAATTTCGCAAGGGACTTTTGTAACCCCAGCAGATAAAAAATGACCAACTGCGCTACAAAACTTTTTGTTGCGGCAACGCCTATCTCTGGACCTGCCCCTGTGTATATCGTCTCATCGGCGATTCTCGTTGCCGAACTGCCCACGACATTTGTTATCGCTACCGTTTTACACCCGTATCGCTTCGCTTTTTTCAGTGCCATCAAGGTATCCGCGGTCTCCCCGGATTGTGTAATTGCCATTACCACTACATTCGCCCCGTCCAGCACGAAATCCGAGTAATTGAATTCCGATGCAAGTTCAAGTTGAACGGGAACTTTTGCTAAGTTCTCTATTATGTGTTTGCCACACAGAGCGGCATAGTAGGACGTACCGCATGCAAGCATCAAGATACTTTTGCCTTTCGTATCTCCTTCAATTCCTAAGTCAATCCCCAGCGTTATCTCATCCTCGGTTAAGTAACCTCGGAGCGTATCCGTAATTGCCTTCGGCTCCTCATGGATTTCTTTCAGCATGAAGTGTTCGTATCCTCCTTTCTCGGCGTCCTCTATCGTCCACGAGATCAATCGTTCCGCTCTCGTTACTTTGGCACCTCCGTTTTCTATGTACACCGAGTCGTTCTTCACAACTGCGAGGTCGCCCTCATCCAGATAAATTACCCTGTTCGTTTGCTCAAGTACGGCAGGCACGTCAGAAGCGATGAAGTTTTCACGGTCGCCAACGCCTATAATGAGTGGCGATTCCTTCCTCGCTGCTACTAAACCATCAAAACCCTTTGCTGCAACGATTATCGCATAAGACCCGGTCAAACGGGATAAGGTCTCCTTTACCGCTTCTTTTAGTTGCCATTCAACGTTTCCCGAATTTTTTAAACAATGGTTGATCAGGTGCGGTATAACTTCAGTATCGGTTTCTGATACGAACGTGCATCCCAGGCTCAATAGCTCCTCTTTTAGCGATTGAAAATTCTCGATTATCCCGTTATGTACAACGGCAATCTCGCCTTCGCCATCGAGATGCGGATGTGCATTCGTTTTTGATGGTGCCCCGTGTGTCGCCCAGCGGCAATGGCCTATTCCACTGTTCGATGAAATGCTCTTCGAGTAATTTATCTTTTCTATAACGTCATCCACTTTCCCTTTATCCTTGTACACCTCAATTCCATTATCCGTTATGCATGCAACTCCTGCCGAATCATACCCGCGATATTCAATCCTTTTCAGCGATTGCAGAATGATTGGCAGCGCATCCCTTTCTCCCACATACCCTACAATTCCGCACATTTTTTCTTAGTGAATAGCCACTAGGGACTAGCCACTGGGGTATTTAGCCCAACCCCTAGTGGCTAGTGCCTAAGTGGCTAGTGCCTACTTGCCTATTGCCTCCCCTTACACTACCCAGCTTCCGTCCGGTATTTTTCCACTTAGCTCCTTCATTGATTTTATCTTACAACGATTTCCTATTATCGTCCCGGGATAAGCGATTACGTTGCTACCCATCTCGCAATTTTCACCGACCATCGCTCCAACTTTCACGCGATGATGCTCACCCCCGATTTGTATATCCGCGTCTTCGCTCCGTGCTATGAAGCCGCCTTCCGCATATGAGCCCACGTCAAAAATAGAATTCTGAATAGCGGAGAACGAGCCGATTTTTACCATGTCCAACAACAGCGAATTCTTAATTTCTGTAAATGCGCCAATTGTAACGTCGTTTCCTATACTCGTGGATGGGAAAATACACGCATTGGGTCCAATCTCGCAATTATCTCCTATAATGACGGGTCCTTTCACATACGAATTCGCTCTTATCACCGAATTTTTTCCTATGGACACGTGCCCCTCTATTGTCACGCTGCGTTCAATTTTCCCTTCTATCTTTGCCGGGTTCGCCTTCAGAACTATGTCGTTCAAACCCAGGATGTCCCATGGATAAACGGCATCCAGCCAGGCTCCGTGCGTTTCACATGCTTTTACATGCTTTCCCTGTTGAATCATGCTTATTAATCCAGACGTCAGGTCTCTATCAATAAACTCGAATATGTCCAAATCGTGAAAAGCGTATATCCCCGTATTTACCAGGTTGCTTATTTCTTCACGGGGTTTCTCTATAATGTCCGTGACCATTCCGTTCTCCACCGTTACAACACCATGTTTGCTCACGTCCTGCTGCGGTTTTATCAATATCGCAGTTTCGTTTTCTCCCACATTCAGCAGCTCAGAATCGGAAATAGTATCCGCTTCAATTACGTTATCGCCTGACAAAACGAGAAATCGGTCGTCGGTTTTACCTTCTGCCTGCTTCAGTGCATCTCCAGTTCCAAGCAGATGTTTCTGAACCACATAATCTATTTCCACGCCTAACTCTTTTCCGTCTTCAAAATAATCCATTATTTTCTCTTTTTTGTAGCCCACGACGAACAAAATCCGCCTTATTCC
>JAUXHM010000028.1 GCA_030621535.1 Candidatus Methanophagales archaeon
GCGTTCAGGAGATTTGGAATAGCCCGTGTTGAAGACATTGAAGAAAGAAAAGAAGACCTGAAAAAAATATTTTCGGTTTTAAAAGAGAAATACCCGCCAAGCACGGGAAAATAAGACTGGATAATAAATTGTAAAATAGTTTTTCTTTTAGCACAGGTTTTCTTTTTGCAAAAAAGAAAAAGTGTTGTGTAATCTTGTGGTTAATAATTTTTGGAATGGCTATACTTATAATTGTTTTATCGTTCCCTTCCTTTTAACAACACCTCTTTTACTTCCGCTACAGGAACCCTAACCTGTTTCATCGTGTCCCGTTCTCTTATTGTTACCGTATCGTCTTCCAGCGTGTCGTAATCTATGGTGACACAATAAGGCGTGCCTATCTCGTCCTGACGCCGATACCGCCTGCCAATACTGCCCGAATCGTCATATTCAACGAATATCGCCTCATTCCTCAAGTCTTGGAACACTTCCTTTGCTTTACGCTTCAACTCATCCCGATTGAGCAATGGGAACACCGCAGCTCTTATCGGTGCCATTTCCTTCTTAAACCTAAGCACTTTTCTTTTCTCTTTCCCCACTTGCTCCTTGTAAAACGAACTTTCCAGTAACGCATAGATTATCCGGTCTATTCCATAAGAGGGTTCGATCACGTGCGGTATAATCTTCGCTTTTGCCTTCTCCGCTTCACCTTCGGCTTGCACTTGAGATTGCTGTTGAGGATACACACCCATATCGGTATTCGAATATGATGCATGTGACGAAAGGTCATAATCCCCCCTATCCGCCACACCTACAATCTCCATCCACGCATATCTATCGCTAAAGAATTCCGCATCCCAGCAGTCTCGTGCATAATGCGCCATCTCTTCCGGTTCATGCTGTCGGAACCTCAGTTTATCTCGCGGAATTCCTATCCCCTCCAAAAATTCATCTACCTTTGCTATGTGATACCCTAAATACTCATTTGCGATTGTTCCGCTCCTGACTGCTTCTTCCACGGTCTTTTCCATCTCCTCCTGGGCTTGCGCTCCTTCACCTGGAACTAACCTCAGCTTTCTTTCCTTCACCTCTTCAAACCGCGGATGTTTGTTCTTCTCCTCGGGGTATACAAAAACCTCCGCTTCTGCTATTGTGAATTCACGCAGTCGAATAAGGCTCTGTCTTGGTGAAATCTCGTTTCTGTATGCTTTCCCTATCTGAATAACACCAAAAGGCAGCTTATCGCGATTGAACCTCAGCAATCGCGGGAAATTGAGAAAAGTCCCCTGCGCTGTCTCAGGTCGCAGATAACCTTCGCTTTTGTCCAGCACCTTCCCCCCCCTTTCTCCTTTTGGCACGCCTATTCTCGTCTGGAACATCAGATTAAACTCACCTGCCGCTTCAAGCTCTCCACCACATTCAGGGCAGGACTTATTTATATCTATACCCTCATCCACACGAAAAAAGGTCTTGCAGTGCTTGCACACCACTGTCCTGTCCGTAAAACTTTCTAAGTGCCCGGATGCTTCAAATACATCCCTCGGCGCAACGCTTGTCGTCTCTATCTCATAAAAACCCTCTCTCGTATAGAAAGCTCTCCACGCGGTTTCCACCCGCCGTTTCAGTAATGCACCCAGAGGGGCATAGTCATAGAAGCCCGCAGCACCGCCGTATATCTCAAAAGCCAGCCACAGGAATCCCCTCCTACGTGCAAGCTCTGCTATTTCGTCCCTTCCCCCCTCTTTAATATCTGTACTCACCATTTCTCACTTTGCATTGTGTGTAATACTCTACTCAACCCGCACATCCTCCTTTATCTTCTCCCACTGCCTATTTCCATCTCTGAGTTCCGCGCTCCCCAACAGCGCTAATTCTATCGCTTTTGCTATGTGTTCCCTTTGCTTATCCGTTAAAAAAGCGAGCGATTCGTTATAAGAATCCTCAAAATATCTGAGCCCATTTACAAGGTGCTCATGCATCTCGTTAAACCGCTGCGGTGCCTTAATGTACTCTGCCTCACTAAGTCTGCTCTTTGCGGCACTTCCACACTTTTTCATCTCTTCTTTATATTTGGGCTCTGCGATTTTCTCCCAGAAGAAGTCATGCATGGTCACCACGCCGTCTATAACAGGAGCTATCCCATCCAGTAAATCAGAACAACTCATCAAATAAAATTTCTCATCCTCGTTTATTCTATACCGCGTTCTTTGCTGTTTGAAAAGCCCACCAAAAACAGTCATTTGTAGCTTCCCTCCATCTCTCCTCTATTCCAGAACCTTAAGAAGGTCCGTATCGTACAGCATACCGACTAACTTACCTCTTGTGGAGATAACAGGAAGCTGATCGAACTTGTTTTCGCTCATTTTTCCCGCACATTCGATCACTTCAGAATTACGAGTCGCTGTAACCACTTCCTTCACCATTACTTCTCTCACATGCTTACCCGGTAATTTCATCTTTGATACGCCGTAGTACAGTTTCATCGTATCTCTCATCCCTTCCCATGTCCATGCATCTTCATCCGCGCCTAAAGAGAGGTCTGAATGTTCTGTTTCATCCTCTATCACCGCAGCGTTTATCAAATCCCTATCTGTTATCAGTCCAACAAGTTCGAATTCCGAATTCAGAACAGGAGCTGCCTTTACCTTTCCAAGCTCCATTATTCTACCTGCAACCGATAAAGGCATCTCATCCCATATTGCTATGGTCTTCTCCCCCACGTAATCGCCTATGGGCGCCTTATAGCCCTCCTTCGCTATTTCCCTGACGATGTCCGCAGCGGTAATTATCCCAACAAGCTTCTCTCCCTCCACCACCGGCAAACGGCGGATTCCACGCGAGCGGATAATCCGCGCAGCCTCTGCAATAGTAGCTTCTGGACTGATTGTAACGGGATTTCTACTCATCAGCAGCGCTATTTGCCGCTCATTGGGATTTTTCAGCAAATCCTGTCTTGTAACTACACCTTCTACTTTCCCTCCTTTAACAACGGGAACCCCGGAGATGTATCTTTCCTTGCATATCTCCATTATCACTTCTCTCGTTCCCGGCACGGTCACATAAGCGACATTCTCCACCATTATGTCCCTTATTCTCATTTGCTCGCTCCGTTTCTCCTTATCTTGCGCCATAGCTCATTATTTTGCTCTATCCTTATTCTGTGTTCTCCATTATTTTGTACACGTTGTCATGCAGCCTTACTCGATCTTTCATCTTTAGCCCTATTGACTGCCCTACCGTAGCGAGTTCGACTTTTTCGTTCTCTATCTCCATTGATTCTAAGACCTGCTCGAACGACGTCGTAGCTCCTTCTACCTTTATCCTATCCCCTTCCTTTACATCACCACTCAACTCCACCACTGCAACGCCTATCTTCGAGAAATAATGCGTGATTTTTCCTACTAACTTCTTTTCAACCATTTTATTTCTCCCCTTTTTGGTTCTACACCACCATGCCGCCTTATTTAAGATCTATCTTGTATTTCCCCTCATAGTGTAAGAAGGACATTTCCTTACCCGGCTCAACCTTCCCTTTCCCCCTCAACGCCCCTGGTATTTCTATTTCAATCGTTGAATAGTCGCCCATGTCCATAATTTGCGCCATGTCCCCAGAAACTGAAAGCACTTGACCACTCCTTCGCTCTATCACCGGCACGTATAGCTTCGCAGTAACCGGCTGAACCGCCGTTCTTTTTTGCGAATCGAATACGCCAATCCCTTCTATCCTCGCTTTCGCCGCCCCGTGCTTTCCCGGCTTTGAAGTCGTTATGTTAACTATTGTGCAGGGCTCCTCGTCCATAAGCACGTATCGCCCCTCTTTTAATGTCCTCGCCTCGGTCAGCTCCTTCATTTTTTATCTTACCTCCGCTTTTATTCTCTCGCTTAGCTTACTTCTTATACCGCATCTTCTTCCTTCTTTTCTTCAGCTTGTGCTTCCGCATCTTTGCTAATTTTCTCTTCTTTCCACAGGGAATTTAAATCACCACCTTTTTCATTTCTCGCTGTTTTGATTTACTACTTATTCTCTTTTGATGTTTTGATACATAAAATATAAATAACCTTATTATGGTAAAGAAAAGATAAAAATGCAAGGGAGAAAAACGAGATGGGGCGGGTAGATAAAGCACCAGGTTGGATACTGAAATACAAGGAAAGGATAGATAAAAGGGCAATAACGGTAGAGGATATACTGAAAGCCGAGAACAAGGTAAGGGTAACGCCCATAAAGTTATCAACGGTGATGAGAGCGGTAAACTCGTTGGGTTATCCAGTTGCTGATTTACGAAGTGGTGAAACGATAGATTTGGCAGCAGGCGTGAAAAAGGAGAAGCAGGGTGAAAAGATAAAAGAAGTCAGAATCGGACCAGACTGGTTGCAGAAATACCGCGACAGGATAGAAAATCGGACGATAACCGTAGAAGACATTCTGGAGGAGGAGAATAAGATAAGACCAGAGCGAATAAAAATATCAACGGTGACGAGAGCGATAAACTCGTTGGGCTATCTAATTACTGAATTGCGAAGGAGAAAAGAGGGAAAACCGGAAAAGGCAGAAGCCGCGGAGGGAGGAATAGAGAAGGTTGTTTATCCTTCCAGCATTGGTAAAATGTCAAAAGAGACGGAGAAACGATTTGCAGATGTTAAGAAGAGCTGGGAGGAACATTTGGGTAAATCCATGCAGGATGATCATTTCGTAAATATCCTCCTTGCGTTAGCAAAACTACTTGAGCACGGGAAAACACTCGCACCTGCGGAAGTACAGGACTAAAATGAGGGTGCTGGTGGCGGAATACGCAGTAGGAGGTGGGGACAAGGGGGAGAGCGCATCTTTATTGCGAGAAGGGAAAGCGATGCTTACAACGTTACGGGATAGTTTTGAGCGATTGGGTAATGAAGTTGTTTATCCGATGGCGGAAACGGATTTTGAATCGGCAGTGGACAAACTTTCAAAGAAGAGCGATGCGGGCATCGTTATCGCGCCCGATGAGAAGCTATACGAACTTACGAAGATTCTGGAGTCGAATACCGCTAATCTGGGTTGCCCGTCGGAATGCGTAAAAATATGCGCCGACAAGATGCAGACGACAAAAATTTTGGATAATAACGGAATACCCGTACCGCGGATTGTTCCCAAAGAAGAGATGAGGAACGGTAGAGCGCAAGGAGCGGTATATGTAAAGAAGCCGCGATATGGATGCGCATCGGAAAACGTGTTTATAGTGACTGGAAAACAAAGTCAGAACGACGCTTCTTTTGTGGATAATCAGGGGTATATTTTAACGGAATTTATAAAAGGGGAGGACATAAGCAGTAGCGTGGTAGCTGGAGGTTCTTCCGTGTTGCCGCTGACGATAAACAAGCAATTTGTAGTGATGCGAGGAAAAAGGCTGATATACGAGGGCGGGTCGGTTCCGTATTCTGTAGGACGAGATGCCGAGAAGGCGATACTGAGCATAAGTAAGAGGGTTGTGACCATACTCCACTGCAAAGGATATGCGGGAATAGATTTCGTATTAGATGACGATGGCACGCCATACGTCGTGGACGTGAACCCAAGACCCACTACATCCATCGTGGGAACGGCAAAAGTGATAAATTACGAGGTGGCGGATTTGATATTGAGAGCGAAATGTGGAACTCTGCCGCTGGAAGAGGAACTAAAAACCGAAGGATGTTTTACTTTAAAACTTTCTTAGAATAGTTTAGATGAACAAGAGGAGAAAAATCGTAGGAATAGTAAAGGATACGTTGGATTTTATCCTGGAAGTGAGCAAATCTAATCACCCGCGGGAGTTCATCGGCATGCTGTGCGCCGATGCGGATGTCATAACCGATGTTTTTTTCCTCCCTGGCACGGTTTCGTCAGATGAAAATGCAATTATACGATTGGATATGATGCCAATGGGTCTTGGCTACGTAGGATCTGTTCATAGTCATCCACATCCCGCCGCTATGAGACCATCGGAGCAGGATTTGTTGATGTTTTCCAAGACGGGAAATTGTCATATCATCTCTTTTTATCCTTATGCCGAGGATAGTTGGAGATGCTATAATTCAAAAGGAGAAGATGTAGAGTTGGAAATAGTGGAGACGGATTTAGAGGAGTTGAAAGAAGGAGGAGAACTTTTATGGTAAGGGTTTTAGCGACGGGAACATTTGAAATACTGCATCCCGGGCATTTGCTTTATTTGGAGGAAGCGAAGAAGCTGGGTGATGAGCTTTTTGTCATCGTTGCGAGAGATGTAAACGTGAAGAAGAGGAAAAGAACGCCAATTATACGGGAAGAGCAGAGGTTGAAGATGATTTCTGCATTGAAAGTGGTAGACAAAGCGATGCTGGGTAGCGAAAATGATATGTATGAACCTTTATATAGTATAAAACCAGACGTAATTGCAATAGGATATGACCAGGATTTTGATGTGGTGATGCTGGAGCGGGAACTCAGGAAGCGAGGCTTCAAGTCGAAGGTCGTCCGTATAAAAAGATATGATTCAAATGCTTTTTGTAAAGCAGAGGAGATAATAAAACATATAGTAGAATTGAGGGGAGAAGAAAAATGGAAGAAGAGATAGGACTGACTCGAATAGGCGTATCATTGCCTTCGAATCTGTTGAACAAGTTTGATGGGATAATACGAGGGAGAGGTTACTCATCGAGGTCGGAAGGGATAAGGGACGCAATCCGAGCCTATATAGTGGAATACGAATGGATGGAGCGCGAGACAGGGGAGGAAATAGGAACCATAACGTATCTCTACGACCACAGCCAGCGGGGATTGGGTGACCAGCTAACTGAGGCGCAGCATCATTACATGAATCTGATAAAATCCGCAACGCATATTCATTTAGATGAACAGAATTGCTTTGAGGTAGTAGTGATGAAAGGAGATGCGAAAGGGATAAAGAATTTAGCGGAAGATATAATGAGTTTGAGGGGCGTAAAACACGTGAAACTGACAACGACACATGGGGGAATATAGGAAATGGAAATAGAGATAATGGACCAGTTAAAGAAGGGAACGACAACCGTTGGTTTAATATGCAAAGACAGTGTAGTATTGGCGAGTGAGAAGCGTGCGACAATGGGTTCTTTTATCGCTTCTAAGGCAGCGAGGAAGATATACCAGGTGGATGACCGAATGGGTCTGACCACAGCGGGAATAGTGGGGGATGCACAGACGTTGGTTCGGCTGGTATCCGTAGAAGCGAGGCTGTATAAGACAAGGAGACAAGAGCCAATGACGGTAAAAGCAATGACAACGCTGTTGTCCAACGTGCTGAACGGGCAGCGGATGTTTCCGTATCTTGTGCAACTTTTGGTAGGCGGGATAGACCGAAACGGGGCGCATATATATTCAGTAGACCCTTTTGGCGGCAATACGGATGAGCGAGAGATTGCAGCCACCGGCTCGGGTTCGCCTATTGCATACGGCGTGCTTGAGGATAAGTATTCAACAGACATGTCACTGGAAGAAGGAGTAACACTTGCAACACAGGCATTACGTTCCGCAATGAAAAGAGATAGTGCTTCGGGCGAAGAGATAGAGATAGTAACGATAACAAAGGATATGTATAAAGAGACAGGAGAAGAGGCATAAAAAAACAACAACAAAGTTATAATTAATCTTTTAAAATTTGAAACAAATTTTGTTTTTGTGCCTGTACGAGAACTAGGTTGTGGTACAGGCATTAATCTTTATATCGAAAACTGTAAATAGGAAGGATAAGAGCGAGAAATAAAGTAGCTATTGTGCTAAGACTAAAGCTAAGGTTATGGCCAAGATTAAGACCAGGATTGATTAGAAGCAAGAATAAGGATAGAGGCAGGGATATAGACAATGCCAGCAGAAGAAACGCTTTCGGAATTAAAGCGGCGAATAAGGGAGTTATTACCGGCTGAGGTAAGCATTAGCAGTGTGGAGTTTGAAGGACCGGAACTGGTAGTATATACGGAAGACACGCAGAAATTCGCTGATGACGGTGCCATAGTGAGGACACTGGCGCGGGAATTAAAGAAAAGGATTTCCGTCAGACCAAATAGTGACATGCTGATGGAGCCGGAAAAAGCGTCCAAAGTGATTTATGACATTATACCTGATGAGGGGGGGATAAAAGACATTTATTTCGATATGGACAAGGCGGAGGCGATAATAGAGGCGGAAAAGCCGGGGTTGGTAATAGGCACGCATGGAGCGACACTACGAGAAGTGGCAAGGGAGATAGGGTGGCGACCCAATGTTATCCGGGCACCGCCGATACAATCCACAACAATAAAAAGCATAAGGAGATACCTGAGGGAGGAGAGCGAATTCAGGAAGAACTTTGTAAAAAAAGTAGGGAGGAGGATATACAGAGATAAGCTAAGAGAAGAGGTATGGCTGCGTATAACCGCGTTGGGTGGGTGCCGTGAGGTAGGGAGAAATGCGTTTATGCTTTCTACGCCGGAGACGCGGATTTTAATAGATTGCGGTGTCAGTGTGGGCTCGGAAGGGGTACCTTATTTATACGCTCCTGAAGCATCACCAATAAGTGATATAGACGCGGTGGTGATAACGCATGCGCATCTTGACCATTCGGGTTTAGTGCCTCTTCTGCTCTTATACGGTTATGACGGCCCGATATACATGACAGAGCCAACGAGAGCCCTTATGGCTCTTCTTCTGCTTGACTATATAGAAGTGTCGGCAAGAGAGGGGAAGAAAGCCCCATACAAATCATCCTTGATACGAGATGCGATAAGGCACACCATCCCACTGAAATACGGCGACGTAACGGACATATCGCCGGACGTGAAGCTAACTTTTTACAATGCGGGACACATCCTGGGCTCTGCAAGCGCATATTTTAGCATAGGCAATGGTCTTTACAACTTCGCATTCACGGGAGACATAAAGTACGAGCGAACGTTTCTCTTTGACCCTGCTTTTAATGGGTTCCCACGGGTTGATGCCATGGTCATGGAGTCTACATACGGCGGTATGAATGACCTGCAACCGTCGAGAAAAGAAGCGGAACAGCATTTAAATAAAGAGATAGTGGAAACGATAAAGAAAGGGGGTAAAACAATAATACCCGCTTTCGCGGTTGGTCGTTCGCAGGAAGTAATGATAGCATTGGAAAGAATGCATTTGGAGGTTCCCGTGTATTTAGATGGTATGATCTGGGAGGCGACTGCAATCCATACTGCATATCCCGAGTACCTCAATCGAAATCTGAAAAATTCGATATTCCAGGGTGAAAATCCGTTCTTATCAGACGTTTTTGTACAGGTGGACGATGCAGAGAAGAGGAGAGGGATAATAGACGAGAAAGAGCCGTTCATCGTACTTGCTACTGCGGGGATGCTAAATGGAGGTCCTGTGTTAGAATACCTGAAAGGGCTTGCAGGCGACGAAAAGAACAAACTTATCTTTGTTGGTTATCAAGGAGAAGGAACGCTTGGGAAGAGAATACAAAAAGGCTGGAGTGAGATACAGCTTCCAAACGAGGGCAAAATGAAAAACATAAAAATAAACATGGAAACGAGGACAATAGATGGTTTCTCCGGGCATTCAGACCGCAATCAATTGATTGAATATGTAAGAGGGATACGACCACTACCGTCAAAGATAATGTGTATGCACGGCGAGAGTAGCAAATGTGTGGCATTAGCAAGTGGAATACACAAGAGGTTCAATATCGAGACGGTAGCGCCGATGAATTTAGAGACGTTGAGATTGGTCTAAAAGATGCAAAAGGTCAAATGTAAAAATCAAAAAAAATGATTATAGACACAGATTAACACAGATGAAACGAGCAATGCCAATGTCACATTTCAAAATTTACCGCAGAGAACGCTGAGTTCGCAGAGAAAATTAGATGTTAGGTATCTGGTTCTCTCGCCCTAATCTAAAATTTACCCCCTCTGCGTTCTCCGTGAACTCTGCGGTTAATCTAATACTATCAACTTACTATATTAGATACAATAAGAAAGGCTAAAATCTTATACAGAAGGGGAGGGGAGAGAAGAAAATGACAAGCATAAGGGAAAGAATGGAGCAGATGAGCATAGGGAAGAGCATCAGGATGGAGCGGATAGTGGACCGTAAGAGCGGAAGAAGCGTTATCGTCCCTATGGACCATGGCGTGACTTT
>JAUXHM010000121.1 GCA_030621535.1 Candidatus Methanophagales archaeon
CGGTGTCTATGATGAGAAATATGTGGAAGTAGAAACGGCATTTGGCATAACCACCTTTAACCAGTTCACGCGGTCTTCCAGTATCGCGGGAGAAATGCGAACCCTGATATTCATCGTCTCATCAGGGTCAAATGTGCCCGGATTTATTAGGTCAGGTGCAATGTCCACCACTGTCCATTCATTGTCGCTCAGTTCTCCGGCAGTATAGGGCACCCATTTGTGGAGAGTGGTATTTTTTGCTATGAAGCAGTGGTAATAGACAAATACGTCTATATGCACAAAGTCAGATTTTAGTATCTTCGTTGCGCCGGTGTTGTTGATAGCGAGAGTTATTATGCTGTGGTCGCTATTGTTAGTCGCGGAAACGTCTCTTACTTCTATTTCCGTTTTAAGCCGGTCATTTTGCTTTTCAGTGAGTGCATTGATCGAATTGGATAAGGTATCCATGGTGAAGAGAGTTCCTGTTACTAACATGTAAGAGGACAGCCCAACTATTAAGACAAAAGCAATGGTAACGAATACCGTTCCGAACCCCATTTCTCTTTCCTCCTTTTATAACCACCGGATTAAATTGAAAAGGTATCTTCATCAGAAATGCTATTATAAAGCACGATTTTTACGTAATAGTCCCCTGCGGTGATTTCACTGCCGAAGTCTATTGTTATGTTGACGGTTTCGCCAGTATCCCACCTATTGTTTCCATTGTCGTTCTCAATAGTATATTTCCAGCATGGCGCGGAAGATAAGGAGGCATTATAAGATATTCGCTGGAAGTGTCCCACTTTACCAAAGAAAATATCTGATTTTTCTATCTGCGATGCAGCGAGTTGAGAAGTACCGGTGTTTTTCGCCCAAACGTACTCGTACGAAGATTCATTCGCTTCCGCAATTATATCAACGGAAGTTTCAATCCGTTCGCCGAGATTTGCGCTGCTGGAAATAACGGAAGAAGTAGCGCGATTTACCTCGGGAAATATCGCATTGACAAGCATGGCGGCGCAGACCACACAAGCAATAGTAATTATAGAGACGGTAATCACACTTTCTGACATTTCTCAAGGTCCTCCTCAGAAAGCAGGAGTGGTACCGGTGTTTCTGTCTCTCCGGTTATAATCGTATCTAATTGATCAACGGCAATGATGCAATCCTTCATCTCTACTTCCTCTATCTCCTTTGCATGATTGACATCAGAAATCTCTTCGATGCGATAAATCAGGTCTTTCACTCCTTTTGATAACTGCCCTGTCCGGTCGTACAAATCCAGAATTTCGTTTAATTTGTTCTTGCCGATAGTGCTGAGTGTATCATCCGTCCATTTCATCAGTTGCGTAAGTGTATTGATATCAATTTCTTCTGCACCTTCGCTTCCTGTAACCATCATTAGTTTTTTTATCTTCTCTTTTTCTCTATTTTCTTCTACCACACCAGGGGTCACTTCTGGTACTAATTCCGTTGCTGCATCTTCTATTGCCGCTTTTTCTTCTTTGATTTCAGGTGTGGGTTTCGGTTCGGGCACAGATTCAGGGTTAGGCACAGACATAGGTTCTGATTTCGGTATAGACCTAGGTTTCGGTTCGGGGTTAGGTTCGGACACACTACTATCTCCGACCTCTTCACTCTCCGATTGTGGGGCAACCACACCAGCATTAGGGGGGGCCGGGCCACCTACTCCACCCACGCCTATACTGATGCCAGGACCGCCTGGTTCAATATGAGCAAACGGATTTTCGAGGTTGTTCATCGCCTCACGTAAGTCAATGAGAACCTTCTTTATCTCAGACTTTACCAGCTTCACTTCGCCTTCTATTACGTTTATCCTCTCTATCAGTTCCATTTCTTTCTTCACACCCCCGTTCTTTTTTTTCTTTTCTATAAAAAATAAATATGGGAGAGCCAAAAAAAGGAAAAAGCCCTCCTATCGTTTCGGGTTCAGGGTTTAGTGCATGTTCATTGCTGGCAATACCTGTTTGGTTTAATTTAGTACCATCACTGAGTTAATAGCCGATGGCGTCCTCTTATTTATTGGCAGTATTGCACCCGCTACTGGTTTAATGTTGATTGAAATTTCAGCGTCCGTTGCAGTAGCATTAGCAGCCAATAATGAACCGCTTGGAACGGTGATATTTAGCTCTACCTTCTCCCCATAGTCCAGCATATCGTTACTATCTCTCGTTTCGATCCAGGTTCTGCTCCAAGTTGCATCTGGAGCATAGATTAAGCTATCTGAGTAAGAGATTGTTAAGTTTGAATTAGCTGAACCCGACCCGATATCAATAGAGCTCTCTCCTGCGGTAAGCGTAGTAGTTGCAATTATATAACCTATTGTGTCCGCCGTGCTGCCTTCTTTTGCAATTATGTCACCGCTAAATTGCATCGAAGAAGTCGCCTGCTCTACACCGGTATGCACAACTTCTTTTGCTTTCTCTGTGCTGAAGAATCCAGCGCCCAGTACCATGTATGAGAACACGGCAGCGACCACGATGAACGCAGTGAGCACAATTGCAGCTTCCAGACCTGTAAACGCCTTCTCATCTTTTAACAGCGATTTTCTTTTTTGTTCCATTTTTTCCTTTTCACCTCCTATTTTTTTGTGCGCGCCCACTTATGTCTACGTTAGTACCTATTGGATTCATATCTTTTGCCCGTTGCTTCTGCATACACCACACAGGGGTATATTTTCGCCATATCTCTATACTCGCTCATCGTTTTTTTGTGTTACTCCCAAGAGGTAAAGGGAGCGCCCATTATTTGTGATAGCATTTTTTAGCACTATCGTAAATGGGATAGGAAAATACAGCATAAGTACTTTGCGGAGTGTACCAGAAAAATTTAAGATGTGATAAACAAAAATGTGAAATATTTCATTTTTTTTAAAGATGTTGTAATTCTTTTTGTAGATATGGGGTATGGGGAAGACACATATGTAAGCGACTTTTGAAGAAGTTAAGGGGATGATTCCACCTGCTTGTTAGGGGTTAATCAAGTTTCCCTTTTCGATAGATGACCCCGATTACAAACAGGTTTGTGTACTCGGCTACATACGCCAATTGTGTCTCAACGATTATCATTGCCTGGATTTCTTCCTGCTTGTGCGGTTGGATAGAGGACAAGCGACTTCTCAGATGACTCCCTCTGGTCTGTATCTGAGAATATAAGTGTTGACCGTTAAGAATTCAAGAGGATTGTTTTAAATTGGTTCCGATTGTTATAAAATTCATCGAAACAACTTGTAAACGTGATTATGTTTTGGGTATAGTTACTTTTTAAGGGAAAGGATGCAGGAAATATGAGAAGAAAAATCATAATAGGCATGATAGTCATCACAGCAATTGTGGCTGCGGTTATGTTTACAGGATGTGTTGAGAAAGAGAGTCCTGACGATATCAAATTTAAAAGTTGGTGTCATGAGCAATCGAAAAAATTGGACTCAGATGCGCAAATGTTAGAAGACCTATCAGCGAATAATGATTTAAAAGCTTTGGGAAAATATTCAGCTCGTTTTTATGATAATATCACAATAGCATTGGAAGAAATAGATCAATTCGATGTCTCTCCAGAGATGCAGCCAGCAAAGAAAGACTTCAAGCTTGTTTTAGAGGAATGTAAGAATGCAACATATTATATGGAACAAGGAGCAAGAAATTCTGACTCTGTGGATTTAAGGAAAGGCAATGAGTATCTGGACTATGCAACTGAACATCTCGATGTTATGTATTTGCTAAATGAAACCTGAAAAACTATTCATGAAGGTACCAGCAAAGAAATTCGGGGAAGGAGATGCAAG
>JAUXHM010000012.1 GCA_030621535.1 Candidatus Methanophagales archaeon
GTTTGAAAAGAAGGGTTTTTTATAAATCAAACTTAAAATTTTAAAAAAGGTTTGACTTGCCTACCCAAAAAATGGCCGGGGTGTGGTAGCGGCATCCCTTGGGACTGTGGATCCCAAGACCTGGGTTCAATTCCCAGCTCCGGCCCTTAAATTAAACGAGGATAATCAAATGACGTCAGAACCAGGAGTATTGATAGTGCTTGAAGGAGCAGACGGGGCGGGCTTATCAACGCAGACGGCGGTTTTGGCCGAGCACCTTAGGAGCAAAGGCGAGGCGGTTATTTCGACAAAGGAACCAACATCATCGCATATAGGAAATCTAATCCGGTCTGCACTTAAGCATGGGTGGAAACCGTCTCCGCGGGCATTGCAATTGCTGTTCGCCGCTGATAGAGCACATCATTTGGAGAACGAGATTGAACCTGCCTTGCGAGCGAATAAAATCGTAGTATCTGACCGATATATTCTGTCATCTTTAGCCTTTGGTTCAATAGAGAATGATCTGGCGTTTTTGAAACAAATCAATTCAAAATTCCGGAAGCCTGACCTCACTTTTATTATTGACACACCACCCCGAATCTGTTTAGAACGGATTAATAGAACGAGGGAGAACATCGAATTATTTGAGGAGAGGGGCAGGTTGGAACAGGTCAGGGAGAAATATTTGTCGCTCAGGGGTTACTTTAAAAATACGTTTATTGTAGATGGCGATAGGGAAAAGGAGAAAATTTCAAAAGATATACAAGAAGTGTTGAGAAAACACTTATGACGTAACTCAAAAATCAAAAAAGCACAATCCTCTATATTATACGTCTTTGCTTTTCGTCAACCACACCCAAATTCGAGACACGAACGCCCACCAACCTTATTTTCTTTCCTTTTCCATTTCCTGCACTAAATTCCGCCATCAATTCCCTCGCCGCTTTCCTGAGCGTGCTTAACTCAGACTGAAAGGATTTAAGCGTCTTAGCTCTTGTGCATATAACAAAATCTTCAAACTTGACTTTTATCGCAACGGTTTTAAAAACAAAACCTTCACGCTTTATCGCATTATAAACATCTTCCGCTAACTCATCCACGCAGTCATTTAATACTAATGCATCTCTCGTATCCTCAGCGAAAGTCCTCTCTCGGCTTAAAGACTTCCGCTCCCATTCCTCTTCCACTTCGCTTTCATCTATCCCATTTGCAATTAGATGAAGCCTAGTGCCATATTTTCCGAGTTTAGCAACGAGTTTTTGGACGTCACAGCTCGCAAGCTGTCCTACTTGCTCGATGCCCATCTTTTTTAATGTCTCCTCTGTTTTTGGACCCACACCGGGAATCTTTTTCACCGGTAAAGGAGTCAAGAATGCTCTGGCTTTTACTCCTTCTACAACCGTCAGACCAGCGGGTTTCACGAAATCAGATGATATCTTTGCTATTGTTTTGTTTGGAGCGATGCCAACAGAGCACGTTAAACCTTCCTTCTCCAGTATCTCCCGCTTTATCATCCGTGCATATTCCCTTGCGCTGTTCCAATCGTGCACTTTCGTGCTGACGTCGAGAAAAGCCTCGTCAATGCTCACTTGCTCTATTTTATCGGCGTATTCCCTCAAAATAGCCATTAGTTCTCTCGACACACGTTTGTATAACGGCATATTCACTGGCAGGAACTTCGCATCTGGACATAGTTTGTATGCCTGTGAAATAGGCATTGCCGAATGAACACCATATTCTCTCGCTTCGTAGGAGCACGTGCTTACAACGCCTCTTATTCTTTTATCGGGTTCTTCAACAGCTTTTTCTTCTCCCGCTTTGGGTCCTCCCACGACTACTGGCAAGCCCCTCAGTTCGGGATTCTCTCTTACTTCAACCGCCGAAAAGAAACTGTCCATGTCAACGTGAAATATTAGTTTCACTTTGGTTTTACCCCGCGTATTAAATCAAATTAAGCCAATAACCCCTTCCCGCACGTAATTTATAAAAATCACCATCGCATCCCCTTCATAACCTTCGGAATATTTTCCATCACATCCGTAGCAAGCAACCCGTACTCTTTCTCCTCAAATGCAATATCTCCTGCAGCACCGTTGACAAACGCAGCCGCAGTTGCCACCTTTAACGGATCATCTGTAACGATAGCAAAGAACGCACCCGTTACGCCCGCAAGCACGTCGCCCGTGCCGCCAACCGTCATTCCCGCATTTCCCGCTTTGTTTTGCTTCACACGAACGCCATCGGAGATAATATCTGTCGGACCTTTCATCAAAGTAGTAACCCTGTTTGCTGAGGAAAAATCCTTCACAAACTTTATCCTTTCATCTATTAGATCTTCAGAAGGCGGCACTTTTACGCCTCTTCCTTTTAGTTCCATCTTCGAGAATTCGCCTGCATGAGGAGTAACGATAACGAATTTATCTTCCTCTTCCATTTTCAGTGGCAAATGCAATCCGTAAAATCCATCTGCATCTACCACTACTCTTTTACTCGCTTCGTCTTCAATTATCATTCGTGTTGCTCGTTTCGTCTCCTCTTCCGCACCCAAACCCATGCCTATCACGACTACATCATGTGCTCTTATCAAGTTTAATACCGTTGGCATGTCTTTCTCTACCAATATATCGGAAGAAAGAGGTTGGACAATCAGATTGGGCGATAAAGAAGAGATAACAGACGAAACGCTTTTGGGTGCCGCTATTGTCACCCAATCCGCACCAGCACGTAAAGCACCAAGAGCAGCTAAAGCGGGCGCACCAGAAAAAGGACCTCCACCCACTATTAATACACGTCCATTGTCCCCTTTATGGCTGCTTGGTTTTCGCTGCCTTACTACCAGCCGAACATCTCCGGGACCTGCTAAATTCTCTATTCCTTCCGGGATGCCTATCCCGGCAACCACTAATTCACCGACATATTCCTTGGCGTCTGTCTTTAACAAGCCCTTTTTCGCACGGTGGAACGTAACGGTGACATTTGCTCGAACTGCTTTTTCCGATTCCCCCGTATCGGAGTCTAACCCTGAAGGAATGTCGCCGGAAACAACAAACGCGGTGTTTGTTTCATTTATCAAATCTATTGCCGTTGCTTCTGGCTCCCTTATTTCTCCACGCACTCCCGTGCCGAAAATGGCATCTATTATGACGTCCGAACGCTTTAAGAGCGTTTCTCGTGCTCGTAGTTCTGAAGAATCCGTTATCTCCTCCATGTCATATCCACACGCCTTTAAAATTTGCCAGTTCCTCCTGCTCTCTTCGGTTCTCAAATCTTTTGAATTGCCGACCAATATTACTCGGACGTCAAAATTATCCTTTTTCAACTGTAAATGTCGTGCAGCGACAAAAGCATCGCCGCCGTTATTTCCTTTTCCCGCCATTACCGTAACTTTTACGTTTTTCGCTTTTCCTTTAAACTTCCTTTTAATTACGTTTGCGATTCCCGCGCCTGCGTTTTCCATTAGCTGTGCAGACGAGAGCCCAAAGAATTTGCAGTTCTCATCTATGGCTGCCATTTCCGCTGATGAGAGCGCTTCCTCTTTTTCTTCTTTCATTGTGTATATCGAATAAAGTATAACTTCATTCTATTTAAGTTGAGACACATATTTAGAGGGTTAGCGGTTTGGCGTTTTAGCTAACGAGCTGAACCGCTAATAAACTAAACCTCTAATTCCGCGTTCTCTGCGGTAAATTATTCCTTTTTATTATACAAACGATTTATGTGTTAATTAAATGAGGTGTTATAATCTATGACCTGGCAAGAAGAACTCAGAGAGAACATTTGCACCATCGCGCAGTTAAAGAAACACGTGGATTTGAGTCCTGAAGAGGAGGGGCAATTACGTGAAATTATGCGAATACACCCTATGAGCATTACCCTCTACTACATGTCCTTAATTGATGTAAATAATCCTGATGACCCCATTAGAAAGATGGCGGTTCCTTCAAAAGAAGAGTTGAATGCGATAGGCAGCTATGACACGAGTGGCGAACGTGAAAACACAAAGATGCCCGGTCTACAGCACAAGTATCTGCAAACTGCTTTGATATTAGCAACGAATAGGTGTGCTATGTACTGCAGGTACTGTTTCCGAAAAAGGCTGGTGGGGCTCCCTACAGCAGAGATCGTGCGTAGATTTAACGATGCGGTAAACTATATCGGCAATCATAAAGAGATCAATAATGTGCTTATAACCGGTGGTGACCCGTTTGTATTGTCCACAAAGGTAATCAAGCAATTCCTGGATAAGCTCTCGGTTTTTACGCATTTGGAGTTCATACGATTTGGAACTCGAGTTCCCGTGACGTTCCCGAATAGAATCCTGGAAGACGAAGAGCTATTGACTTTATTAGCGAATACCACAGCGAACCGTAAAAGGGTATATGTGGTAACCCAATTTAACCACCCACGCGAAATCACACAGGACTCTGTAGCGGCGGTTGAGTCTCTCATTTGTTCTGATGTGATAGTGAATAATCAAACCGTTTTACTGCGTGGCGTGAATGATAATCCGGAAACTCTGGCGGAACTGCAGAATAAACTGGTCGGTATCGGTGTCAATCCCTATTACGTCTTCCAGTGCCGACCGGTAAAACGAGTGAAGAGCCAGTTTCAGGTTCCTCTATATAAAGGCTATAAAATCGTGGAAGACGCCAAGAAGCTGCTTAATGGGCATAGTAAACGGTTCAAGTACATCATGTCGCATCTGAGCGGCAAGATAGAGATGGTAGGGATTATGGATGATTACATCTATTTCAAATATCATCAGGCAAAAGACTACGATAATATCGGGAAATTGTTTAAGAAAAAGCTGAATAAGACTGCCGGATGGCTGGATGAATTATAGACACAGATTAACGCAGATTAACACAAACCTTTCTTTCAAAAATAAACCTTTACCAAAGAAATTTGTTTTTCTTTTAGCACAGGTTTTCTTTTTGCAAAAAAGAAAAAGTGTTGTGTAATCTGGTGGTTAATAATTTTCGGAATGACTATAATTTTAATCAATCTCTACCACCTTATTTTTAGAAGTCCGACCTTTAACAATCCTGATTGATGATTTCGGCTTTGAGAAGTATTTCGCCAGTATTTCAACAAGCCTTTTATTTGCCTTTCCTTCCTTCGCAGGTGCATCAACGTTCACCCTTAAAACGCCTCCTTCTGTTTGTTCCACCTTTGCCTTTTTCGAGTTGGGAACAACTTTAACCTGCGTTTTTACCGACATAGTTCAGGTTTTTGTATTTTATATCCTTAAAATTCACCGCAGAGCACACGGAGAACGCAAAGGCATCAGGAAACTCAGCAATAAAAAGAAAAAAACTCTGCGCTCTCCGCGGTGATAAATCACTATCTTTTTAGACTGTGCCCTTTCATCATCTTCCTAACTACATCCACGTCTGCATCTACCTCTTTCGGCGCTTCGCATATTTTTATCACGCGTTCCGGGTCTTTCAATAAATGCCCGGTGGTGATGCATACAATCTTCTCATCTCGGTCTATTTCGCCCAGCGCGACTAATTTCTTCAGCCCTGCAATAGAAGCCGCACTTGCGGGTTCTACGCCTATGCCTTCCAACCTTGCCAATTCGAGCTGCGATTCCGTTATCTCATCGTCAGTTACCGATTCCGCAACGCCACCCGAGTCCCTTATGGCAAACAGTGCCTTTACTGCGTTCACCGGATTGCCTATTCTTATCGCAGATGCAATGGTTTCTGGTTTGCCTTCTGGCGTTATCTCCTCTTTACCATCCTCAAACGCATTCACGATTGGTCTCGCACCCGCTGCCTGAATGCCCGTCATCTTTGGAATAGAATCAGTAATACCCAGCGTCTTCAACTCCAGAAACCCTTTAAAAATCGCACTTATGTTCCCTGCGTTTCCCACCGGCAGAATCACGCGGTCAGGGGCTTTCCAACCGAGCTTTTCCGCAACCTCAAACGCGATTGTCTTCTGCCCTTCCAACCGGTATGGATTCACGGAATTCAATAAATAAAGTTTCTCTTCCTCGCACAGCACTCGCACTATCCTCAACGCATCGTCAAAATTACCTCGCAGCGAGAACACTTTTGCACCGTGCATCATCGCCTGTGCTACTTTCCCTAATGCTACTTTTCCTTTTGGCAGCATAACGTAACAAGGAATACCGGCTTTTGCCGCAAAAATTGCGAGCGATGCAGAAGTATTGCCCGTGGATGCACATGCTACGCCTTTTACACCCAGTTCCACCGCTTTCGTTACGCCCACGGTCATCCCACGGTCTTTAAACGACCCGGAAGGGTTCAGTCCTTCGTGTTTTACCCATAGGTCATCAACACCGCTGGATTTCGCGAGTCTATCGCACCTGTACAAAGGTGTGTTTCCTTCGTTTATCGTTACAGGTTTTGTTTCTTCCGCGAAGGGCAATAAAACACGGTATTTCCACACCCCTTCCCCTCTCGCCTTTACGATTCTATCTGCGTCTATTTCCGAATAATCGTATTTTATATTCAGCAAACCGCCGCATTTCCTGCACGTATATACCACGTCCTCCTTAGAGAACTGTGCACCGCACTTTATGCATTCCACTTTGTATTCTTTCATGGTAAAACCTATAATCACATCTACATTATATTTTTAGCAACCACTTCCATATCGGTATAATCTTTATCCTTTTACCCTTAAACTCTTCCTCTGCTTCATAATCCCATGTGATTACGAGCGTATCATCGCAGTTCAGCTCTTCACTCGCTTTTATCAACGCTCTCTTTTCCCTCATCTCTATCTCTTCCTTGCTTGAAGCGTAAGTTACCTGAATGAGCTGCTTTATTTTCGAACCGTCTTTCAAAACAAAATCCACTTCTCTTTGTTGTTTGTCTTTCCAGTAATAGACTTCTCTCACTGGACTTGCCGTTTTTCTTCTCATTAATTCCACAGCAACCACGTTTTCCATTAATCTACCTGCATCTTCTGAAAATCTGAAGCCCGAAAAATTCGCAAGCCCCGGATCTATGGCGTAAAGTTTCCGGGGATATTGTAATTGGTCTTTAACTTTGTAAGAGAAAATTTTGAGGTCAAAGAAAAGAAAAGCTTCTTTCATTATATAGAAATATTTCTCTAACGTTGGAACCGAGATTTTAATTCCTCGAGTGTTTAGCATGCCACTTAGTTTCGTAAAGCTAACCAATTTACCCATATTTGAAGCTAAAAAGTAAGCTATTTCTTCTGCAATTTCTCCTTTCCTTTTCAGCCTCGGGAGAATGTCTCTACTTATAATATCCACGAACAGCGTTTGAACAAGTTCTTCTTTACTCGATTCTGCCTGTGCCAGAACAACTTCTGGAAAACCACCAAACATTATATACTCCCTCAGCATCTCTTTGATTACCGAAATATCCTTCTCTATCAGGTATTCCTCTGCATAGCCAAAACCTTTGAAAACCATAAACTCGCGGAAACTCAACGGAAAAACATGCGATGTGAGATGCCTTCCCGTTAACAAATAGCTTAGCTCTGAACTCGTAAGCTTTGACGTAGAGCCAGAAACAAACATCTTTATCCTACCTTTGAATTCGTCATAAATGCTTCGCACGTATTTCTCCCAGCCTTCCACTCGTTGAACCTCGTCCAGAAAAACATAAATCTTTTCGTATTCGTCCAAAAGCCTTCTGGCATAGATGAATTCTATTAAATAGTTGAAGTATTCGGGTGTTACGGGTAATAGTTTTCTGTTTTCAAAGTTTATGTACACAGTCGCTTTCTTATCAACGCCGCTTTTCAAAAGTTCCTTTATGGTTAAAAACATCAAATACGTTTTTCCCGCTCTTCTCGGACCTATAACGTCATTTATTAAGTCACTTTCAACTTTCAGTTTTATATCTCTCGCCTTCGCTTTCGGCAGCTCGCTTCGCTCGCTTCTCCAATATTCTTCTATCACCATCCTCAATCTTTCTTTACGATTTTCCATAATATCGTTAAATAAAATTAATGATATACAATATTTAATTGCCTCTCACCTATTTATCGCTTTCTGAATTTATCCAGAATCCCATTCAAATTGCTTATAACGAACTCATCATCCTCTCCCTTTATGTTTCTGTTTCTACTTCTCCCCCTATCCAGGAAATACGCAGTCATACCTATCTCACGTGGATTGATAAAATCAAATACCCAGTGGTCACCGATATGGACAACTTCGCGCGGCTTAACGTCTGCAATCTCGCATACTCGTGCGTAAAACCCATTGGATTTCTTCACCGCACCGAAATCCGACGTTGCTGAGAACACGAGCGAAAAGTATTTTCTTATCGGTCGAATTTGAAACTCAACAAATTCTATTGCTGCGTTTGAGCTTATCACCAGTTTATACCCTTCGGCTTTCAGCACCTTCAAGACGCTTTCTACTTCTTCGTATATCTCCACCTCGCCTTTGTATTTCCCGAACAGCTCCTCACGTGTCGTGCTC
This sequence comes from Candidatus Methanophagales archaeon, assembly GCA_030621535.1. Lineage (GTDB taxonomy): Archaea > Halobacteriota > Syntropharchaeia > Alkanophagales > Methanospirareceae > QEXZ01. Next base: position 8,417 of record JAUXHM010000012.1, read on the forward strand.
AACCCGAACTTCTGCAGCCAGTAATCCATCCTATACCATTCTACCCTGTTATCCCCTATTTTGTCATACTCGCTCTTTACAAAATCAAACGCCTGCTCAAAGCTCACACCCTCCTTCGCTGCGTAAGCCTCCGGGATTCCCTGTAACCAAACGCAATCAGCAAATCGCATGCTTACTAACGTGCCGTCAACGTCAAACGAGAAAACTTTTATGCCGTTTCCGCTCTTCCTGACTTGTCGCAGCATCTTTTTAGCCCTCCTCACTGAGCCACTCATCAAAATCATCAGCTTTTTCTTCTGATATTTCCTTGATTTTACCAATATTGGTTTCCATCTTCTCTAAATGTAGTGAAAAGCTACAAGCGCCCTATTTGCTTCTCCATGCCTTTTCAAATGAGCAAAAGTCTCATCTCTTCTCCTCCCTCTTAAACAACCCCCTTCTCCCGCATCCGCACAGCGATCCTGTAAACCTCTTCCATACGTGGCTTAACCTTATTCGCAATTATATTCTCTACCACTTCTTCAACATATTCATCCACCTCTGATGGCAGATACTCAGCACCACATTCAACACAAATATCCGCTGAAATATCCTCAATAACGATTAAAACCCCGCTCGCCTCCGTCACGAACTTTATTTTTCTCCTTTCCATCTTCCCGCCACATTCGGGGCAGGTCTTTAACCTCATCTTTTTCTCCTCCTATAATCTATCCATTTTTGATTAGTTTTTTTTTATTAGATCAATCATAATTCCTTAAAACGAATGTCACATAGACCTTGTCGTCTTCCATATCCTCAAAATACGCTGCTGAATCATGCGTATCCCAGAATTCCCGTATCTCCTTTTCCGTTCTAAATCCTGGAATTTTTGCCATAATAATTATCTTGCCTTTGTCACACTTTAAATTTACCGCTGATAACGCGGAATTAGAGGTTTAGTTTATTAGCGGTTCAGCTCGTTAGCTAAGACGCCAAGCCGCTAAACCGCTAACCCTCTAAACCGCTATCCTCCGTGAACTCTGCGGTTAATTAATCGGACAATGTCAAGTTATTTTCCTCCAGCACCCCTTCTAACGCATCTAATGTCTTCATCACTTCTCGCTCTGTTATATTCCCCATTGTAGCTATCCTGAATATCTCGCCCTTCAGTTTCCCCTGCCCTCCTGCCACTATCACACCTCTCTTTCGCATACCACCTCTGAGCTGCTCATCCGTGACGCCATTGGCAACGGGAATCTCAATCGCGGTGACGGTGTTAGAATAATCACTTACCTCGTTTAGCTTCGGGAGTAAACGGAGTCCTAAACCCGTAACCGCATCTCGAACCGTCTTTGCCATCCCCCGGTGCCTTTCTATCCTGTTCTCCATACCTTCCTCACGTATCACCGCTAACGCTTCCTGAAGCGCAAAGAAGAGAGGCAAAGCAGGCGTGTAGGGCGTCTGTTTCTTCTCTAAACTCTTCTTATAAGCGATAAGGTCCATGTAATAGGGTCTTCTTTCGTTCTCACGTATCATCTCCATCGCATGCTCGCTAACTGAGAGTGCCGACAGCCCGGGTGGCGCACCCAGACATTTTTGCGAGCCCACAATGGCGATGTCCGCACCAAGCTCATCCACCGGGACATTATCACCAGCTATGGAAGTTATGCAATCAAGCACGAAAACGGCATCGTGTTTCCTCGCAAGTTTACCCACTTCTTTCGCCGGGTTGAGTATGCCCGTAGATGTCTCATTATGCACCATTGTAACTATCTTGGGGTCAGAACTGGAACTGTTTTCCAATGCCTCTTTTACTGCTTCTAACTCGATTGAATGTCCCCATTCGAAATTCACATTCACATTTACAGGTGTAACTGCATCTGCTTTATACCTACCTGCAATTTCTCCAAACCGCTCACCAAATTTGCCGTTTGCTATGCACACCAATTTTGTTTCATTGCTGACAAGATTGGCGATTGCAGCTTCCATTGCGCACGTTCCCGACCCGCTCAGCACAAAGAGATCGTTTCTCGTCTGATATATCTCCTTTAGCGTTTCCACTATCTCTTCGTACATCGCTCCAAATTCGTCTCCCCGGTGGAATATCATTGGCTTTGTCATCGCTTCACGAATACGTGGCAATACCGGCACCGGTCCCGGAATCATTAATAATTCTTCTTCCATTTTTGTCACCCCTAATTCCAAATCAAGCTCATCAAGACTCCTCTGGCCTTTTCCCGTCACCACCCATTTATACGGTCTCGACCCCTCGCGTTTCACTATCTTCTCCTCCTCCAACAGTCGTAAATGATGAAACGAAGAGGAATAACTCATTGCTGCCGATTTCGATATCGCTTTTATCGTGAGTTCCGTTCCGTCCTCACGCATTTCATCACTGTTACTCACTGCTGTCGCCGTTGCTGCTTCCGTTGGCGTTGACATCGCCAGCGTCTCAAGTATCTTTGTCCTCGCGTGTAGTCCCTGCTCAACGTTTCTTTTGCGCTCTAAGTACGCATTTGGATGATGCTCGAAATCGAAATAGCCTTCTTTTCGTCTTTTCATCACTTGTCTATCTTCGCTCTTATATACTTTATTACTATACCACTTGGCTCTTCGCCATTATATAAATTTAAAATAATAAACCACGAGAGTTCACAAGATTAACACAACACTTTTTCTTTTTTTTTAAAAAGAAAACCTGTGCTAAAAGAAAAAACAAAAAAGTTTTATAAATAATCTTGTGAAAATCTGTGTAATCTGGTGGTTAATAATTTTCGGAATGACTATATCTATCAAGCCCCTTTATCCTTTCACACGCTTCTTTTAGCCTTTCCACGCTCACACAAAGCGAGAAACGAACGAACCCTTCTCCGTTTTCGCCGAATCCTATTCCTGGAGTTACAACCAGTCCTTCACGTTCCAGCAAGAACATAGAAAACCGAATGGATGAGAATCCGGGAGGGACTTTTGCCCACAGATAGAAAGTAGCTTTGGGCTTTTTTACTTCCATTCCTGCCGAACTCAACGCATCAAATAGAATGTCTCTTCTTTGTCTATAAACCGCCACGTTTGCCTTTACACAGTCCTGAGGACCTGTTAACGCTGTCGTGCCTGCTATCTGAACGGCCTGGAAAGCACCGGAATCAATGTTGGTTTTTACAAGTCCCAGACCTTTTAATAGTTCGGAATTGCCAACTGCATAGCCTATTCGCCATCCGGTCATGTTATACGTCTTGGATAACGAGTTAAATTCGATGCCTACCTCATCGGCACCCGCAACCGCCAGGAAACTCGGCGCTTCGTAGCCATCAAAAGTCAGCTCAGAGTACGGGTTATCGTGGAGAATGACGATGTCGTGTTCACGAGCGAAATCCACAACTTCTTTAAAGAAGCTTTTGTCAACCGTTGCAGCAGTGGGATTATTGGGATAGTTTAAGAACATGACTTTTGCTTTACTTGCCGTTTCCCTGTCTATGTCGTTCAGCACGGGCTTAAATCCGTTCTCTTGCCGTAGAGGCATTAAGTGCGGGATGCCGTCTGCCAGTACCGTTGCGTTATTATATACCGGGTATGCGGGGTCAGGGACGAGAGCAACATCGCCGTGGTCTAAAAACGCGAATGCTGAATGTGCTATCCCTTCTTTTGAACCTATCAACGTTAAGACTTCATCCTCGGCGTCTAAACGCACGTGCTTTTCGCGGTTGTACCATGCAGCTACGGCTTCACGGAAAGACAGCATTCCTTCGTAGGTAGGGTAGCAATGATTTGAGGGGTCTTTCGCAGCGTGACAAACTGCTTCTACTATGTGCGGCGGTGTGGGCAAATCCGGGTCACCAATGCCCAGGTCTATTATATCCGCTCCTTTCTTCTCCGCTTCTCTCTTCCTCTTATCTATTTCTGCAAACAGATAGGGTGGCAAAGAGCGTATTCTCTTCGAAAACATTTTGGGATTATCTATCTGTTTGACAATTATATAATTCTTAGCACTTATTATTTTTATACGCATCGCAGGTTAAAAACATTAGGGGGTAAAAATAAAAACAAAACGATGGATGGGCTGCAGAAAGAAGAAATCGTGAAGAAAAGCACCGAGATGCTTGGGAGTATGTCGCGTGATGTTACCGTTCCGCGAAACATAAGGAAACGGATGAATAAACTAAAGGATAATCTGCTGAACGGCGATGCGCCGCTGGCGGAGAGAGCAACGTCAGCGATTTACGAGCTGGAAGAGCTGGCTAACAATCAAAATGTTACGTCACATACGAGGACACTGGTATGGAACCTGATGAGTCAACTGGAAACGGTTTCGGTTGAATAGTAAAACTTTTTAGAAAAAAGTTTTATCAAAAACCTGTTTCTTTGGTAAAGCTCTCTCGTGAAATAAACCCTTTCAGGGTTTTCGGGGACGTGGGCAGAGCCCACGATGTGTAATCTGGTGGTCAATAAAAAGTGAGATATGATAACGATAGCAATTGCGGGAAAACCGAATTCGGGTAAATCAACCTTCTTCAAGGCGGCTACACTCGCAGACGTTGAAATAGCTTCGTATCCGTTTACAACCATATCACCCAATGTTGGCGTGGCTTACGTAAGGGTGAAATGCCCTTGCAAAGACAAAACGATTCAACAGGAGATAGGCAGAGAGTGTGGAAATTGCGTGGATGGTTTTCGTTTCGTGCCTGTGGAACTCATGGACGTGGCAGGATTAGTCAGAGGAGCGCATGAAGGGCGAGGACTGGGAAACGAATTCTTGGACGAACTCAGGCAGGCGGAGGCGATAATACACGTTGTTGATGCTTCTGGCGGAACGGATGCAGACGGAAACGTAGCAGAAATTGGCAGTCATGACCCGCTTGAAGACGTTCTCTTTTTCCAGCACGAGTTGAACGA